>JAHDGW010000028.1:0-9328 GCA_020631635.1 Saprospiraceae bacterium | reverse complement strand
CCACAAAGCAGAGGATGAAGGAGTCTATGTAGCGGAGTATCTCGCAGGACAAAAGCCACATATAGATTACAACTTAATTCCCGGAGTGGTATACACTTGGCCTGAAGTATCTGCAGTAGGTAAGACTGAAGGACAACTTAAAGAAGAAGGTATTCCTTATAAGTCAGGAAAGTTTCCTTTCAAGGCACTAGGACGAGCAAGAGCTAGCATGGATACCGAAGGCATGATCAAAGTACTAGCGCATAAAGAAACTGATGAGTTGCTTGGAGTACATATGGTAGGTGCACGTGTAGCGGATGTGATCATGGAAGCAGTAGCGCTAATGGAATTTAGAGCGAGTGCTGAAGATATGGCCAGGATCTGTCACCCTCATCCTACCTATACGGAAGCAGTCAAAGAAGCAGCCATGGCTGCGACTGGTGATAGAGCAATGCATATATAGGCTATAATCAACAGCTAGAAACCTAGCTCTTTTCTTAAGACGGTATCTTGTGTCTGGCTTTGATTCCAATAGTCGCTTTGTATACTTTTGATGAGCGTAGCCTTGGTTGTCATAATCTGGTTGTTTTCTGGATAGCTTTCGATCCATTGCGTAATGATATGAGGATATATTTTTTCGTATATGATTTTTACCGTACGATTTAGCTCGGGATATGAGATGTTTACCCTCTTCGTATTTTGATCGTGGTCCACGATTGATATTTCGGCTTCATAAGCCTTAACCTCCTTGTGCTTCAATGCTAAGTAAAAAAAGCTTGGGATCATACTATAGGTACCTTGTTTTATGCTCTTATGATCGAGTCTTATTTGACTCCGTATATCATCTTCAAGGAGAGCATCCTTTATTATTTTTTGTTGAAAACTCTCATGTTGAAAATAGGATTGAAAGTCGATATCTAATGCACCCTTTTTATTTTCGAGATGCATATAAGTATGTCCGCACCACTCTTGTATAGAACTCGTGATTTTGAGACTAGCTTTTGGATTTTCGAAAGAAATGAAAGAACTAGTCATCATATGATATGGATATATACCTGTCAAAAATGTCTTAGTAGCGTTGCATTTTAAAACAGATACATTGTCTTTATCACTAAAGTTGGCTTTCGTATAGCTTTCTTTACTGAATGGTTCTGTGACAAAAATTAATGTAGCTTTTCCATTACGGATTTCGCCATACCTCACTTGCTCTAGTTCATAACTATTGATTTCTGCTTTACCACTGTACCAGTATTCTTTGGCTTCGTCATCAGTCACGTCATATTTGATGTCAGTATGACTAGTTTGACTTTCACAGGATGATATCATGAAAGTAAGTATACAGCTCAAAATTATATTCATGTTTTTCATAGAGGTATATTTCTATGTAATGTACATCTAGAAGGTGGCTAATGTTCACAAAGTCTGTAAAGGATAAAATGGTATAAGTGAATAAGATCCAATGTTCTGAATTCACGGACCCCGGATATGATCTGAGTGATATGATGATATGATACTATAAAATTGTTATTTTTAAAGGTATCCAATACCTAATGCCTAGACTATGTTGAAGATTGATAAAATAGATATTACTCCAGTTCAAATTAAGCTCAAGGAGCCTTTTGTGATCTCAAAAGGCCCTCTCTATTATGCTAAAAATACGATTGTGAAAATATATGCTGAAGGTATCTATGGAGTGGGAGAGTGTTGTCCATATCGTACGATACATGGAGAGACGCAGGAAGGTACCGTGGCAGCAGGTAAAGATCTAGCAAGCCTACTTCTCGGAAAATCTGCCTATGAGATCAAAGCAAATATGGCAATATTGGATAAAGCATTAGCGGGCAATGCTTCTATTAAAGCTGCATTCGATATGGCCTTGTATGATCTAGTATGTAAGTCGCTTGGACTTCCACTGTTTAGGTTTTTGGGTGGAGATGCGCATAAAGTGATTAAAACTGATATGACTGTTAGTCTACTGGAAGCTGATCGTATGGCTGCTAAGGCACGAGCGTTTGTAGATGACGGATTTGAGATATTGAAAGTAAAATTAGGTAAAAGACCAGCGATGGAAGATGTCAAAAGGATAGCTGCCATACGTGAGGAAATAGGATTTGATATCCCAATACGAATAGATGCTAATCAAGGGTGGAATCTACACGAAGCAACATTGGCCCTTACTGCACTAGAAGAATACAATATCCAATACTGCGAAGCTCCGCTCAAAGCAGGTCGATACGATGATATGCAGCTTTTGAGAAATCGCACATCCATACCACTTATGGGAGATGAAACAGTCTTTACACATGTAGATGCGCATCAAGCCATAGCTCAAGGCTGTATCGATTGGATCAATATCAAACTTGGTAAATCAGGAGGTATACACCATGCCATGAAAATCGCTGCTATAGCTGAAGGCGCAGATATGTACTGTCAAGTAGGATCGTTTTCAGAGACTCGGCTGGGGATCACAGCTTTGACTCATTTTGCAATGGCCTGGGATAATGTTATAGAATATGATCTTGATAGCCCACTCATGCAATCAGAAGACCCTGTAATAGGTGGTATGATCTATCATAATGACTGGACTGTCTCGGTCGATGAGTCACCGGGCCATGGAGCTGATTTTGATGCAAATTTTTTAGCTAGATTTGAGACTATAACGATAAGCTCATGATTAAATATATTATTTTCCTATCCGTACTAATATGTCATTTGACCAATGCTCAGAGTATTTCGCAAGGAGTCTTGCTAGCACATTGGGAAGATAACTCTTTAGTAGGGTCCAATGCTTTCAACAATACCTACAATGAGGTATGGGGGCTCAATATCAATAATAAAGAATATGCAATTATAGGATCTACTGCGGGTACTCATTTTATCGATGTGACGGATACAGATAATATCCAAGAAGCCTTTTTCGTGGCTGGTGCCGCTGCAGGAGGACAGATTATACATCGTGACTATCATGATCATAATGGTTTACTATACGCTGTATCTGATGAGGGATTTTCTACTCTCCAGATTATCGATATTACTACTTTACCTGATTCAGTGTCAGTATTGTATGACTCAAGAGAGTATATAAGACGATCTCATAATATCTTTATCGATACGACCAAGAGTGTTCTATACGCATGTATTGCGGGAGGTGATGCATTCCCATATACCGCTATGGCTTCTTTCGATATCGCTGATGGTGCCAATCCGCAATTGATACGGACTTATGACGATATCCAAGGAGTACCTATAGGACAAGTTCATGATGGTTATTTTGACGATGGTATCGGATACTTAAATCTTGGCCCAGGAGGATTTATGATCGCAGATTTTTCTGTTCCTAATGATCCTCAGGTCTTAAGTACTCTTGGGAGTTCAGAATACCCTGATGCCGGGTATAATCATAGTGGTTACGTTTCAGAAGATAAGACACATTACTATATGGCTGACGAAAACTGGGATGCCGATATGAAAGTAATAGATGTGACTAATGCTATGGACCCTGTCGTAAAAACCACCTTTGATGCCGGGAATGATAACCCTTTTTCTATTGCTCATAACCAAGTTGTGGCAGGAAATTATCTATATGTCTCCTATTATTATGATGGACTGCAAGTATACGACATCAGTGATCCCTCAGTTCCAGTACGGGTAATGGAATTTAAAACGACCGACCTAGATCCCAGAAACTCATATGAAGGAGCTTGGGGAGTATTCCCGTTTTTGAATTCTGGAAATATACTTATATCTGATATGCAGAATGGTCTATTCGTCATTCAAAATCCCACAGTGACCACTGATCTAAATGAGGTAAATCTGGAGCCTAGTTTTTCTATTTTTCCAAATCCAGTTACCGATAGACTGGTAGTCAAGTTAGAGGATACAAGGCCCAGTACCATAACAATTACCGATATAGTTGGACAAAAGCTATTTGAGCAATCGATCAACACTACTGCATATGAAGTAGATATGCGTACTTATACTCCAGGATCATATACTATGACGGTTGAGCGAGCGGGCACTTACAGTAGTCAAATTATAGTGGTGAAATAGACCTAGATGATTCCTGAGTCACTAGCCATGAAGGCTAGGGTCATCAGCAATCCATTATAAATTGCATGGAGGTAAAGATTGGCCATGAAACTATATTTCATACGGATAAAACCTAAAATAAAACCCAAAATAAGTTGAGGGACAATCAATAGGGGTAGTATCAAAATGGTCGTATCTGCATCAAGTATGAAATTGCTCATATGTGCAAGTCCAAATACAACCGCCTGAAAATAGAAGGCATATTTAAAGTATTTATGATGAATCACTTTGGAGATACGAATACCCTTTGCCGAATGTGAAAGTCTATTTTCGCGATATTTAGTAAAGGCGAAAATTGCAATTACGATGGCAGAAATAATAATCGCAGGAATTATCGTTAATTTCTGAATGAATACAAAAATTGCAAATCCAAGCGCTAAAACAATACTAGATAAAAATGAACGGTGATACCTCATTCCATAGCGGAAAAAGTACTCTTCCATGAGCGGAGCAATAATGACGGCCGCTACAAATATTCCCAAAGGGCCTATGATTTCCATCTCTTGATCCATCTGATGCTGAAAAGAGTCGAGATCAATAAAAACACTGATAAAACTCATGTAGAACATGGAAGCCATCAAGGCCAAGAGTAATAAAATGTGTATGCTTATAAATCTTTGTAATTCGCTGCCCTGATCGGCTACAAGTAAGCGTGGTCGGCGTATATAGTCTATTAATTCAAGTATTATATGGGTCAAATCAATTTAGATTTCAGATTTAAAAAAACGAATATATCTTTTTTATATATTTTCTCGACATTTGTAGGCTATGCAAGAAGTAGGATATTCATATTTAGACGAGTTAAATGAGATACAGCGCAATGCCGTAACTGCTCTGGAGGGGCCAGTGATGGTCATCGCAGGGCCAGGATCTGGAAAGACGAGAGTACTCACTTATCGTATCGCCCATCTCATTAAAAGCGGTGTAGCCCCATGGCAAATCTTAGCACTCACCTTTACCAATAAGGCCGCTCGGGAAATGAAAGAGCGAATCGAAAAAGTAGTAGGTAGCGGTGCCAACAAGGTGTGGGCGGGTACTTTTCACTCCTTATTTGCAAGGATACTCCGGGTAGAAGCTCATCACTTGGGATACCCCAACGACTTCACTATATATGATACGGACGATAGTAAAAGTCTCATAGGTACGATTATAAAGTCCATGAGCCTCGATAAGAAAGTATATAATATCAACGCTATACGATCAAGGATAAGCTCGTCCAAAAGCAATCTTATTACTCCGAAAAATTATGTCACTAATGAAGATTTGATGTCGTACGATCGTATGAATCGTAGACCAATGACCCACGTGATCTACGAAAAGTATGTAAAAGCATGCGAACGAGCTGGAGCGATGGATTTTGATGATCTACTGCTGCAGATGTTCAGGCTTTTATACCAAAACCCAAATGATGTACGTAAGAAGTATCAATATCAGTTTCAATACATCATGGTGGATGAGTTTCAGGACACGAACTATCTGCAATATGAGATCATCAAACTACTTGCAATATATCCAGAGTCAAATCACAATGTATGTATCGTGGGAGATGATGCTCAGAGTATATATTCATTTCGTGGAGCAACTATCGAAAATATCCTGCAATTTGAATCAGATTTTCCTGAGCTTCAGACTTTTAAACTAGAGCAAAATTATAGATCTACCAATCATATCGTTGCAGCAGCCAATGAGGTGATTTCATACAATAAAAGACAGATACAGAAGAAAATCTGGTCTGATCGTACCGAAGGACAGAAGATCAAGATCATCAAAACGATGACCGATAATGAGGAGGGTAGAAGAGTTGCAGATTCTATCATTGAGCAAAAAAACAGATATAACCTTGCCAATCATGAGATTGCAATACTGTATCGTACCAATGCTCAGTCAAGAGTCTTTGAGGAGCATCTGAGACGTTACAATATCCCTTACCGGATCTATGGCGGACTATCTTTTTATCAACGTAAAGAGATCAAAGATGTCATCTGCTATATACGGCTCACAGTCAATGATAGAGACGACGAGGCACTCAAGCGAATCATTAATTATCCCAGAAGAGGTATCGGAAATACAACCCTTGAAAAGATCGCAACGCTTGCCACTGATAATGACGTAGCTATGTGGCATGTGTTGACACAGATGGAGTATAACGCCAGAGCAAAAAAAACTATCGGTGAGTTCACTAAGATGATTCAGGGTTTTAAAGCCAAAGCACAATCTCTAGACGCATACGAGACTGCCCTACATATCGTGAAGAGGTCCGGTATCATAGATCTATTGAAAGCGGACACCTCACCCGAAGGTCAAGCTAGAGTAGATAATGTGAATGCCCTACTGGATAGTATTAAAGAATTTGTAGATAATGATGTGATAGAGCCAGGTGTTGAAGATGATGATAAGTCTCTTGCTAGATTTTTGCAAAGTATATCGCTCATGACAGATGCTGATCAAGAACAAGAAGGGAATGACTATGTGACGCTGATGTCAACTCATAGTGCCAAGGGGCTAGAGTTTAGATCTGTATTTGTGGTGGGACTAGAAGAGAATTTATTTCCATCTTATATGTCACTATCATCACCAGATCAGATTGACGAGGAGAGGCGATTATTCTATGTTGCTATTACGAGAGCGGAAGAGTATTTGACCCTGAGTCATGCTAATAGTAGATATCAATTTGGTAATATGAGATTCAACGATCCAAGTAGATTCTTGGATGAAATCTCTGAAGAAAATATTGATGCGATAAGTTCTATCCGAAAAAAAGCATCACCTTTTGGTGAGCCTAAAGCTGCAGGTGGTATACGTAGATTGGGCCCCAAACCTGTACATCAACCAAAGATTATGGTCTCGGCTGCAGACTTTAAGGCTAGTCCAGCTGAGGAAATCAAAGAGGGTATGGATGTACTACACCTCAAGTTTGGTAATGGAAAAGTTATTAAAGTCGATGAAAGAATGGTGGCAACCATCCGATTTGATCAGATAGTAGATACTCCAGAAAAGCGAATCATGCTGAAATATGCTAAGCTGCAGATACTAAGCTAAATTATGTTTACCTTAGGAAGATGAGGAGAATTCTGATCCTGATCATATTATTTTTGAATATAGCAGTGCTTATTGCTCAAGAGAATCAATCAATAGATCTGTTGTATGATCGAGGGGCTTTTTCGGGAGAAGTGGGTGATCGGGATTTAGGGTATAGATACTTTTTGCAAGAAAATGGAAGTTCGTATTCTACATTAATATTGAACCATCAAGCACCTGCTAGGCTTATGTTTTCTGTAGGCAGCTCCAATAACTCCTTGTTGAGAATCAATACTTTTTATCTTGGTATGTCTCATACAGTCGCCTTTACCGAGTTTTTTAGATTCCAAAGTAAGTTGAGATTAGGAGTGCCAGAGTCTTTTGAAAAAATAACGATCAATCCTCAGGTATTTTTGACCGTAGGAGATAGATGGACGCATATTTCCTTTGGTATAGGTGCCTCCTACGATAGCGAAAATGGAAGATTTCGAATCAATGATTTTGGGGATCGCCTATTTTTACAACCTGGGTTTTTACTCAATGCTAGAATTAAACTGATTGATGAGATTCAGTTTTTTATAGAAAATCAATGGGTGGCGGAGAGAATAGAAGTTTTCAAAAGGAGTGAAGATTATATTACAAGTTATCTAGGTTTTAATATTGACTTTCTGAAGCGATATTCTATACAATTATTTACCCATAATGAGATATTCTTAGGAGCTTTGGAATCCAATGGTAATACAGATTATGGACTAGGATTTAATGTAAGGTTGTGATTTCTATCAAAAAAAAGATTGCTGATAAAGCGATTGATCTGGGTTTTTTGGATATCAAGTATGCTAAGGCAGAGCGTATGGATGATGAAGCAAGGAGGTTAGAAAATTGGTTAGAAGGGGATAGGCATGGCAAGATGTCTTACCTCGAAAATCATTTTGACCTGAGAGTCGATCCTACTAGACTTGTACCAGGCGCCAAAACGGTAGTTAGCCTTTCTTATAATTATTATACAGAAGAGATACAGCAAGATCCCGAAGCACCAAAACTGGCTAGTTACGCTTATGGTAGAGATTATCATAAAGTTGTTAAGAAAAAGCTCAAGTTGCTATTGCAGTATATAAGAGATGAGGTCGGAGAGGTTGGAGGACGTTGTTTTGTAGATTCTGCGCCTATACTAGAACGAGACTGGGCTCAGAGAAGTGGTCTCGGGTGGGTGGGTAAAAATACCTTATTGATTAGTCCTAAAAAGGGATCATTCTTCTTTCTGGCTGAATTGATCATTGATATTGAGATAGAGCCTGATCATCCTATCGCTGACCACTGTGGTACATGCAGGAGGTGTATAGATGCCTGCCCTACAGAGGCCATAGATGATAATGGATACATCATGGATGGTAGTAAATGCATTTCTTATCTCACGATAGAGCTGAAAGAACAAATCCCTGAGGAGTTTCGAGGAAAGATGGCGGATTATATGTTTGGTTGTGACATCTGTCAGCAAGTATGTCCATGGAATCGTTTTTCGACACCACATCAAGAAGCAGATTTCAACCCGAAAGAGGAGCTTATGAAAATGTCTCGTCGAGAATGGCAAGAGATTACCGAGGAGGTTTTTGAACAATTATTTACGGGCTCAGCCGTACGTCGAACCAAGTTTGAAGGATTGAAGCGGAATATTGATTTCATATACGACGAATAAATCTATTTACAAATATTATTCTATAAGTAGTGATTAACTCTATCTTTAGAGAAGAACGATCAATACCTAGCACTTGAAATTTAATACTAGATACCTTCTTGCTCTTATCCCAATCGCTCTCATAGGAGGAGCCTTATACTACTTTAGTGATATTGTGACATATGTCATATTAGCATGGGTTGTATCTATGCTTGGAGCTCCAATCGTCAAATTTCTTAGACGCTTTTTAGGTAAATCTGCATCGTCAGTATTGACATTGGGATTGTTTGTGGTGATCTCAAGTGCATTGGTATATATTTTTATCCCACCTCTCTTACAGCAAGCCCGAAACCTAGCTGGCTTAGATTACAATAAAGTACTCAATAGTCTGGAAGAGCCTATTAATGATTGGGAAAATTTTCTGTTAGATAAGGGACTTATCGAACAGTCTAATGGGACTGGTGCCATCGAAACATCGATACAAAAACCTAAAGAAGATGAAGAGGATATACTCGATCATGAATCCCTCAAACTTATACGGCTCGATAGTATGCTGATGGCAACGGG
>JAHDGW010000393.1 GCA_020631635.1 Saprospiraceae bacterium | reverse complement strand
TCGCATTCTCAGGCTTGAGGCTCAACTTGTTAAAATACTTCAGTAAATGCATTTTAGGACAAGGCTTTATTGAGTACTGAGATAATTTCTTCTTGGATGGTTTTGATGGTTTTTTCGGTTTCTTGCAGTTTACCTAATATAACATCTGGACTTTCAAGATGATCTACTTCTTCATATGGATTCTTGATGTCGAGATTATAATTACGTTCTTTAATTTCATCGATGCTGACCTTCCATGCCTGTTTGGTTTCTTTACGGTTAGTCCACCATTTCTTTTCTGTATCAAATTCCTTCACCGTTATGGGCTTGGATTTGTTGTAGCTCTTATAACCTTTAGGGTAGGGATGTTCGTAGTACCATATTTCCTTAGTTGGCATTCCTTTTTCAAAGAAAAGCAAGTTAGTCTTGATACTGGTATATGGATTAAATACACCATTAGGTAAGCGGACGATGGTATGAAGGTTACATCTTGCCAAGAGTTCTTCTTTTAATCTCGTTTTGACACCTTCGCCAAATAGAGTTCCATCAGGCAATACAACTGCTGCTCGTCCACCGTCCTTGAGCAGTCTTATAATCAACGCCAAAAATAAATCAGCCGTTTCTTTGGTTCTGAATTTTTGAGGAAAATTAGTTTCTGTACCATCTTCTTCTACACCACCAAAAGGTGGATTGGTGAGGATGACATCGACCTTGTCTTTGGCTCCCCAGTCACTGTACGGTTTGCTCAGATAGTTACCTCTATTCACTGCTGGTACATCAAACCCATTGACCATCAGATTGGTGGTACATAGTAGGTGAGGAAGTGGTTTTTTCTCGATTCCTCGTATTTGTCGCTGTATTTCGGCGGGCTGATAATTCTTGGTGTTTTCTCTGATATGATTGATCGAGTTAATCAGAAATCCACCTGTACCACAAGCAGGATCGAGTATGCTTTCTCCCTTTTTAGGATTGATGATGTCCACCATAAACTTGGTAACCCCTCGCGGTGTATAGTACTCTCCAGATGAACCAGCAGATTGTAGTTCTTTCAGGATAGTCTCATATAGATCATTGAATAGATGCCGTTCTTTCTGATTGTTGAAGTCTATCTTGTTGATCTCATTGATCACCTGACGGAAGAGGGTTCCGTTTTTCATATAATTGTAGGTATCCTCAAATACGGATCTTACAATCATGGCTTGTGGGCCTAGAGCGGGATCTAGTTCTTTTAGCGTAGGGAACAATGAGTTATTGATAAAATCCATCAGTTTGTCTCCTGTATCTCCTTCTTCATCAGCGGCCCATGATTGCCATTTCAAGTATTTAGGTAGGGGGCTTTCATAGTCATCTATGGTGATGCTCCATTCTTCTTCTTTATCCGCGAATATCTTCATGAAGATCATCCATACCATCTGAGATATACGCTGAGCATCGCCATCGACTCCCGTATCTTTACGCATGATGTCTCTGATAGATTTTATGATTCCTGTGATATTACTCATCTATAGTTTCTTCTTTTCTTCTTTTAAAAATGCTTCTAGCTGTTCGGTGCTAGGTAATACGGTCTGATATTGACTGACGAATAGGTTCTTGTCCATTCCCCCTAAGGCATATTCTACAAGTTCATCATTCTTGTTGGTACATAATAAAATACCAATCGGTGGATTATCATCTTCTCTTTGCTCATTCGCTTTATAATATTGAATGTAGGTGTTGAGCTGTCCTGCATTGGCATGTGAGAACTCTTCTACTTTCAGTTCTAAGATCACGTGGCATTTTAAGATTCTGTGGTAAAACACTAAGTCTATGAAAAAGTAATCACCTCCAATCACTATTCTCTTTTGCTGTGCTTCAAAGCAAAAGCCATGACCAAGTTCAAGGATAAAACTTTTAAGTTCATTAATTAGAGCATCTTCCAAAGCAGATTCTGATGCTAACACTTGATCTGGCAATCCTAAGAAATCGAAAACATATGGTGTCTTGATGATCTGTTCGGGTTGAAGGCTTTCTGCCTTTTTGCTGAGACTGTGTGATAATCCGGAGGGATCTTTGGCAACAGCACTTCTTTCGAAGTTAAGACTATTTATTTGGCGCTTGAGTTCTCTCACAGACCATATCCCTTTGATAGCTTCTATCTCGTAGTAACTT
>JAHDGW010000392.1 GCA_020631635.1 Saprospiraceae bacterium | reverse complement strand
AAAACATTGGATTGGCCTCCTAATACTCCCTCATAGATAGAGTTATTATATACGGAGCCAATATTATTTACATCTGTATGCTCGAAGCTTATTTTTTGATTACCAACATTGACCTCATCTAGACTAAAGGTGTAAAATGATAAATCGTTAGGAAATTGATTACTCTTGAAATCGCTCCACATGAGTGAATCTGGACATACAGCCTGTGCATTCAGCCTAATATTTACTGTAATGATACTAATAGACATTACAAGCCAAAACATCTTAGAATAAGTTATTAACATACTTAAAGGGGTTTAGGTGTTCGTTTGATATTAGACAAGTAATATGCCAAAAAATCATAATATATTTTTAAGCAAGAATCTTAACATTTGAGATTCGAAAACCTGTTGATTTAATTAGATAATCGGTCTTAGCCCTTAGCTTGTTATGTAGTAAGTATGCAATCTAATATCTATTGTCGATTAATAATCTTAATTTCGCAGCGCCAAAAGAAATGCAAATGATCACAGTAGATAATGTATCACTACAATTCGGAAAACGAGTTTTATTTGACGATGTAAATATTACCTTTTCAGGTAATAATTGTTACGGAATTATCGGAGCAAATGGAGCTGGTAAATCTACCTTTTTAAGAATACTATCCGGAGAAAAGGAACCCAATACTGGTCATGTCAGTATAGAGCCTGGCAAGCGTATGGCAGTACTTAAGCAAGATCACTTTAAGCATGATAATGATCAAGTATTGCATACGGTGATGATGGGTCATGATAAGCTTTGGACGATCATGCAAGAGAAAGATGCAATCTATGCCAAAGAAGACTTTTCTGATGAGGACGGTATCAAAGCCTCTCAACTAGAAGAAGAATTTGCTGAAATGGATGGATGGAATGCCGAGCCCGAGGCGGCAACGCTACTAAGTGAACTTGGTATCCCCGCTGATCTTCATTATGCTACTATGTCGGAGCTAGATGGTCCACAAAAAATTAGAGTTTTATTAGCTCAAGCTCTATTTGGTGATCCAGATATATTGGTATTGGATGAGCCTACCAATGATTTGGATCTAAAATCGATAACTTGGCTTGAAGATTTTCTACTAGATTTTAAAAATACGGTAATTGTTGTTTCTCACGATAGGCACTTTTTAGATACCGTATGTACTCATATTGCAGATATCGATTTTAGTAAAATCAATATCTACACTGGAAACTACACCTTCTGGTACGAGTCTAGTCAGCTGGCCCTAAAACAACGATCAAGTGCCAATAAAAAGGCTGAAGATAAACGTAAAGAGCTACAGGCATTCATCGATAGATTTTCGGCCAATGCTTCTAAATCTAGACAAGCGACCGCTCGAAAAAAGATGCTTGAGAAGATCAAGGTTGATGAGATCAAACCCTCAAGCAGAAAGTATCCTGCAATTATATTTACCCCAGAACGCGAAGCAGGAAAACAGATCCTATCCGTCAGTAAACTGAGTAAAACTTCTAGTGAAGGGGAATTACTCTTCAAGGACGTAAGCTTTGAAGTCAATAAAGATGATAAAATTGCTATTATTTCTAATAATAGCCTTGCCACAAAAGCCTTGATGGATATCTTAAGTGATGAGGCATCAGCTGATTCGGGAACTGTGGATTTTGGACAGACCATTACGCATACATATCTCCCTAATCCAAATGACCACTATTTTCATGATCAACCAGAAAATTTGATCGATTGGCTAAGAAATTTCTCTGAAGAAAAAGACGAATTTCCGTGGTTTTTTGGGTAAGATGCTTTTCTCTGGTGAGGACTCGAAAAAAATGTCAAATGTGCTCTCTGGTGGTGAAAAAGTACGTTGCATGTTATCTAAAATGATGCTTTCTAAAGCTAACTTTTTGATCTTAGATGAACCTACCAATCACTTAGATCTTGAAACGATTACGGCACTGAACAATAGTCTGATCAGTTATAAAGGTAATATGATATTTACCTCGCATGATCATACTTTTACACAGACTATTGCCAATAGAATCATAGAGATAGGACCTAATGGATTCATTGATAGTCTGAAGTCTTATGATGAGTTTGTCAAGGATGAAAGCATTGCAGAACAACGAATTAAAATTTATAATTAATCAAGTGGGGTTTTGGGGTTTTGGGG
>JAHDGW010000027.1 GCA_020631635.1 Saprospiraceae bacterium | reverse complement strand
ATCAATACAGGCACTGAAGACATTGAAATTGATATCGTGAGCGCATGCGAATGTACAACTCTAGATTGGCCATATGAAGTCATACCAGTAGGGGAGACAGGGGAGATAAGTTTTACATTCGATAGTACTGAAAAAGAAGCTTCAGAAACGATAGAAGTCGACATCAACCTAGTCAATGAAGACCCTAAAACTGGAGGTCCTAAGCTTATTATTGTAAGTTATAGTTATGAACTAGAGCTTTAGTACTACACTACTCATCCAACTTAAGTACTTGTAAAAATGCTTTCTGAGGTACTTGTACAGAACCAATTTGCCTCATTTTCTTCTTTCCTTTCTTTTGCTTCTCGAGTAATTTTCTCTTTCGAGTGATATCACCACCATAACACTTGGCTGTTACGTCCTTTCTCAAAGCAGAGATGGTTTCTCTGGCAATAATCTTGGCACCTACTGAGGCCTGTATAGCAATCATAAACTGTTGTCGTGGGAGTAATTCCTTTAAACGTTTACAGATTTTTCTACCTATATACTCCCCTTTAGTTCTATGTACCAAAGAAGATAATGCATCCACAGGCTCACCATTGAGTCTAATATCAAGTTTGACTAAATCTGACTCTCTATAATCTATCATCATATAATCAAAAGAAGCATATCCCCTTGATATAGATTTCAACTTATCATAAAAGTCAAATACGATTTCTGCCAAAGGCATTTCAAAGGTAAGCTCTACTCTTTCGGTAGTCAGGTAGGTTTGCTTAGTCAATACTCCACGCTTGTCCATGGCTAAAGACATGATACCTCCGATATATTCGGGTTTGGTAATGATCTGAGCTCTGATATATGGCTCCTCTACTCTACTCGTTGTAGTAGGGTCTGGAAGATCTGATGGAGTATTGATCTTTATCTCCTCATTTTTCTTGGTATAGGCAAAGTACGATACGTTAGGCACCGTAGTAATGACCTCTTGACCAAACTCTCTACTCAATCTCTCTTGGATGATTTCTAAATGCAGCATACCTAAAAATCCGCATCTAAATCCAAAACCAAGCGCAATGGAAGTTTCTGGCTCAAATACCAGAGAAGCATCGTTGAGCTGAAGCTTTTCAAGACTATCTCTGAGGTCTTCAAAATCGTCATTATCTATGGGAAATATCCCCGCAAACACCATTGGCTTCACCTCTTCGAATCCCTCAATTCCCGTTTCACATGGTTTGGCCACGGTGGTTATAGTATCCCCTACTTTAATTTCTTTCGACTCCTTGATGCCGGTAATAATATAGCCAACATTACCCGCATCAAGCTTCTTTTTAGGTACTTGATCGAGCTGTAAGATACCGATCTCATCAGCACCGTATTCTTTACCCGTATTGACAAATCTTACCATTTCGCCCTTGGACATACTTCCGTTCAAAATTCGGAAATAAGCAATCACACCTCTAAATGGATTAAATACAGAATCAAAAATCAAGGCTTGTAAAGGAGCATCCGGATCACCTTTTGGTGCTGGAATACGTGCTACTATAGCTTCCATGATTTCTGGAACTCCTTTACCTGTTTTTCCACTAGCTAAGAGTATATCCTCCTTGGCACAGCCTATAAGATCTATCACCTGATCAGATACTTCTTCTATCTGAGCACTCTCCATATCTACCTTATTTAATATAGGTATGATCTCTAAATCATGTTCTATCGCTAAATATAAATTAGATATAGTCTGTGCTTGTATACCTTGAGAAGCATCTACTAATAGGAGAGCACCTTCACATGCCGCGATAGACCGTGAAACTTCATATGAAAAATCTACGTGACCGGGAGTATCTATCAAGTTGAATGTATATTTCTCACCATCGCCACGTTTGTAATACATTTGGATTGCATGACTTTTGATCGTAATACCTCGCTCTCGCTCAATATCCATATCATCTAAGGCCTGATTGGTCATATTTCGTTCAGAGATCGTTTGAGTAAACTCTAAGAGACGATCAGACAACGTACTTTTACCATGGTCTATATGTGCAATCACACAAAAATTTCGGATATTCTTCATACACCGCAAATATACTGTGATTTAAATCCGCACTTAGAAACTCTAGCTCTATTTTTATTGATTATTTTAGAGGTTCAACATTCATAGGACATGAAAATATTAAATATCACCATTTTTATTCTCTTTACTCTTTATGCATCGGCCCAGTATCAATTGACCACAACTCATCATATAGAGTGCACCGACGTAAAGAGCCAAGATAAGACTGGTACATGCTGGAGCTTTGCAACCAGCTCATTCTTAGAGAGTGAACTCATACGTATGGGAAAACCAAGTATTGACCTTTCAGAGATGTACGTAGTACAAAGTATCTATAAGGACAAAGCACAAAACTATATGCTTCGTCAAGGAAAAGCCAACTTTAGTGAGGGTAGTTTAGCTCATGATGTGATCCGTGCGGTGGCCAAAGATGGCCTTGTACCTGAATCAGTATATAGCGGCAAACTTTTTGGTGAAAAACATAATCATGCAGAGCTAGCCGCTGGTCTCAAAGGATATTTGGATGGTGTACGAAGTATGAAAAATATAAGTCCGACATGGAAAAAAGGATTAGATGCACTACTACAAGTATATCTTGGTTATACTCCAGAATCCTTCGATGTTGGCGGCACCAGCTTTAGCCCAAAGGAATATGCTGCTCATCTTGAAATACAGACAACAGATTATATAAGTCTAACGAGCTTTACACATCATCCGTACTATTCAAGTTTTATACTCGAAATCCCAGACAATTATTCAAATGGCTCATTTTATAATGTAAAAGTCGAGGAATTGATCCAAACAATAGATCATGCCATAAGCAAGGGTTACAGTATAGCTTGGGATGGTGATGTATCTGAAAAAGGATTTAGCGCCCAGCAGGGCATGGCTATATTACCAATCGATGCGGATAATGCTGACATCTTTAAAGAGCTACTCCCTGAAGTCAAGATAGATCAAAGCGAACGTCAACGACTTTTTGAAAATTATAAAACCACTGACGATCATCTTATGCATATCGTTGGTATGGCTAAAGACCAACGTGGCGCTCAATACTATATTATCAAAAACTCTTGGGGCGAGCGTGGACCTTATAAAGGGTATCTATATATGAGTAAGTCTTATGCTGCGATGAAAACCGTAGGAATTTTACTTCACCATGAAGCCGTGCCTGCTGACATAAAAAGTAAACTAGACTTTTAACAAAAAAAGATTTCAGCATAAGCAGCATGCAGGTGATTTGCCCGTTTAGAGAGGGTAATTAAGAATCATATGGTTTTAAGATATTCTCTTGCTTATTTTTTATTGTTATTTCTGAGCGCATGCAACACCTCAGATGATACATCTCCGGATATATTCAATATCGAGACAGAGTTTGCCGTGTCGCTATCACAAAACTTATCTGAGCAGGGACCAAAACTAGTTATAGAGCTACTTTCTATAGCTGCTGATCATTGTGAAGAAGATCAACTTATCGTTGAGCTTTCACAAAATACTCAGCAAGTAAGCTTGAATATAAAAGGGCTAGATCAATACGCTGACTGTGACGATGCCGTATATCAGATTAAAGAAGAGGTAGCACTTGAACTTGCTAATGCCAATTATCTCCTATCTCTCGACATAGGTAATACCATCGATAACTCAGGTACTATCAATGTAAGAGAAGATTTATTTCAGATCAATCTACTCTCTCCTACCGGTATCATGGTGACCAAAAGTAGCATCAAAAAAGTACCTACTGGAATGATTTGGGGACAAATAACCGCTCCACCGAGCTTAAATGACATAGAATCCAAATTACGTGATGATATTCGCTCTTTAGCATTATCCAATAATGCTCATTCGCAGCTTGAAGGTGACTATGGTTTTATGCAGATCAATTCATTCGGAGAGCTTGCCATAACGGATGGATTTTTAGATTTAATAGAAATAGACTCGGGTAATTTATTTTTTGACCAGATCGCACAGTCCAACCTAAGCTCATTACTACAACTCATAGGCACCTATCGAGATGCCAATCCGGAGCTAGACATCCAGTTATATGATTGGGCAGGAAACCAGCACTAATGCTGTAGGGCTGTAGGGCTGTAGGGCTGTATAAAGCCTAATTTAAATCTCAAATACGAAGCCTTCGGATTGAAATTCTTCGTATTTTTCTTTATCAAATTGATACAATTTGGCAGGTCGATGGGCTACTCCCTCCTGATATTCTGCGACATCTACTAAGATCTTCATACCCATTATTTTTTTTCGGAAATTCCGCTTATCAAGGTCCCTATTGAGCACAGCCTCGTATAGTGATTGTAGTTCTGACAAGGTAAATTTAGGTGGTAATAATTCAAAACCAATCGGTTTTCTTCGTACGTGAAGTTTGAGCCTTTCTATACAAGTCAATACGATCTGCGTATGATCAAAGGGCAATGGTCTGAGGTCTCTTATATTGACCCATTTCGTTACGTCTTGTTTTATATGCCTTCTAAATCTTGTATTGGTGAGATTGATTAAGGAATAATATGCGATTGTAATCACTCTACCAGAAGGGTGCCTATCCACATCTCCAAAAGAACTGACCTGCTCCAAATACACCTCACTCAAGCCGGTGAGCTCAGAGAGTACTCTGACTGGAGCATCCGTCAGATTTTCTTGAGGCTGAACAAAATCGCCTGGTAAGCCCCATTCTCCCAAGTGTGGTTCTTCCAATCGTTTCACGAGTAGTACTTTCAGATCACCTTGATCAAATCCAAATATGACATTGTCGACTGTAATGGCAGCCGTGAAATATTTTGGTAATACTTTCATGAAGTTGGTTATTCTTGCTTTTGGAGTTGTTCTAATTGGTGATTTATGAGACGGGCCTACTTGCGACCTCCCATACCTGGAAATCCCTGCATCATTTTCTCCATGCCTTTGCCCTTACTCATCATATGCATCATCTTACGCATCTGATCAAATTGCTTGATAAACATATTGATCTCATGAATATTGCGCCCACAGCCCTTCGCTATTCTACGTTTACGAGACATATTGAGCAATTCTGGATTTCCTCGCTCTTGCGGAGTCATCGATTGTATGATAGATTCTACCTTACCAAAAGCCGAATTATCAATATCCAGATTTTTGGTCATTTTACTCATCCCCGGTATCATATTCATGAGGCTTTTGAGATCGCCCATACGCCGGATTTGATTGAGCTGACCAAGAAAATCATTGAAGTCAAACTTATTCTTTTTGATTTTTTTCTCGATTCGCTTTGCTTCTTTCTCGTCAAACTGATCTTGTGCTCGCTCTACGAATGAGACGATGTCTCCCATCCCCAGAATACGCTGAGCCATACGATCAGGATGGAATACGTCGAGTGTATGGAGCTTCTCTCCTGTACTTACAAATTTTATTGGTTTACCTACTGTATATTTTACCGTCAGTGCTGCTCCACCACGAGTATCACCATCTAGCTTAGTCAATACGACTCCATCGTAATTAATGACTTCGTTGAATGCTTTAGCGGTATTGACTGCATCTTGACCCGTCATCGAATCCACTACAAATAAAGTCTCTGTGGGCATAATAGCCTCTTTGACTCTACCGATCTCATCCATCATCGCCTCATCTACCGCTAGACGACCAGCGGTATCTACGATCACTACGTGATATCCATTTTCTTTACCGTATTGAATCGCTCTCAAGGAGATATCTACGGGATCTTTACTTTCTATATCTTTGAATATACCTGCACCTGCTTGCTCGGCGATGACCGTAAGTTGGTCTATAGCTGCAGGCCGATACACGTCACAGGCTGCCACCAGCACCTTTAAGTTTTTCTTTTCTTTGAGGTGTAATGCTAACTTACCTGTGAATGTTGTTTTACCAGATCCTTGCAGACCTGCAATCAAAACTACGCCTGGACTGCCTTTGACATTGATACCCACAGACTGTCCACCCATGAGCTCAACCATCTCATCCATGACAATTTTCACCATGAGTTCACCAGGCTTCACTGCATTGAGTACATTGCTAGTACCTAGCGCCTCATCCTTGATCTTATCAGTAAATTCTTTAGCAATCTTATAGTTGACATCGGCACTTACCAGTGCACGTCTAATTTCTTTTACTGACTGGGCTATATTGAGCTCGGTAAGTTTTCCTTCTCCTTTAAGATTCTTAAAGGCGGATTCGAGCTTTTCATTCAAACTATCAAACATATCGTACGATTTGTGGAGCAAATATAAGGATACCTATCGGTTCTACTTAAAAATAAAGAGGTATCAGCGATTTTTGCAAATCTTTAATCACAACATTCGATACACCTCATCCGGGGCATCCAATGATTTTAGTTTATTCTCTAAATAGCTGATGAGTTTACTGCGATCTAAATGCTCTTTTTTCATACAATTATTACCCTCTTGATCAAAAATCATGAATGCAGTAAAAAACGCTTCTCCATTTTCGGCACCATCCGTAACAATGGTATAGCGTTTTGATTTGATGATTATGTTTTCCCAAACATATCGAGGTATGTTATCTTGGTACTTTCCGTTGACCTTTTTGTTCCAGTTACCATATTCCATGTACATCAATGCTGGCGCATCAATAGCCGCATCAATGTTGTAAAATTGCAGCTCCTCCGAGTAGATGGTGTCCGATGCTTCCACAGCTAGCTCAATCATCACCACATCATACCCCCTATCATGACCTGGTATCAAATGATTTTGCGTAGAAGAGCATTGGATCAAACTCATCACCGACAGTATAGCAAACAACAACACTCTCATACTCTTATGCATCTTCTTCTTCGATATACGCAACTACATCCAATGTTTTCAGTCCTATCACTCGCTCTTCTGCTGCACTTATACTTCCAAATCCTAAGAATCCCCCTGATGCTTTAGCTACGTGCTTAGCAAAACTGACATACGATGAGTACAAAGCTGAACCAACTTCGTTTTCAAGTTTGGCAAGGATAGGATTCAATTCTGCTATTTTGGCTTCAATCTCTTCCGTTCTTTTTGTTACATCACTTGGTAGCTCATCATGGAGTCTGTACAAGTCATCTTCAAACACTTTACCTACTTCTTCATAAAATCCATGAAGCGTATCCTCATTGGCATACGATCTGATTTTGGTCAACTTTGTCGCCCAGTCCGTCTCTTCCTTATCGATGGTATTGTCCGCACCCGCGACTAAGATAGTGATGTAAGCAATGGCTTCTTTAAGTTGCTTGAATTCTTGGTTAGTTACAGTTTCAAAATTGGTAATCATGTATATTTTATTTTGTGGTATAACAGCTTATTGAATCTGAAAGGTTTCTTTCTCATGCGAAATTAAGATATCATGGCAATATGAGCTAATATTTACTTAATCTATATATGAATTTTATAATTTCGTAGTCCACCAATCTCAATCGCCTAGTGGCAGGAAAATCAAAAAGTAAGAAGATCACTCCTCTTATGCAACAGTACCAAAGTATCAAAGAACAACATCCTGATGCTATTCTGTTATTTAGAGTAGGTGACTTTTATGAGACTTTTGGTAAGGATGCCGTGATTGCAGCTGATATACTGGGCATTGTATTGACGAGTCGCAATAATGGTGGCTCTGATATCGAATTGGCAGGATTTCCTTACCATTCGCTCGATGTGTATCTACCCAAACTGGTAAAGGCAGGTCAACGGGTAGCCATATGCGAACAACTAGAGAAACCTAGTAAAGAAAAGAAAATCGTCAAACGCGGTATCACGGACCTAGTAACTCCAGGACTTACCACTAATACCAATATTTTAGATCAAAAAGCAAATAACTATCTATGTGCCGTACATTGGCATAATACAAGAGAACTTGGGGTTGCCTTTATAGATATCTCTACGGGCGATTTCACAGTAAGCCAGGGCAATCAGCTAGAGATCCAAAAACTTGTACAGAGTCTACAGCCCCGAGAGATTTTGTATAATACCAAGTATCAGCTAGAAGTTCAACAGGTCATACAAGACGACTATTATACATACGGTCTTGATGAGTGGATATTTGGTACTGATTATGCACAAGAACAATTGCTAGAAAAATTTGAGGTATTGAGTCTTAAAGGTTTCGGAATAGAAGAGCTAAAGCATGCCCAAGTCGCTGCAGGAGCTATATTACATTACCTCAAGACCACCGAAAACCATAATCTCCAGCACATAAAATCCATCGCCCGTATACATAATGATGCCAGCGTATGGATGGATAGATTTACGATCAGAAACTTAGAACTAGTGGGTGGGTTGCATCATAATAGCGTATCCTTGGCAGATGTGATAGATTTCACCCGATCTCCTATGGGATCAAGGATGCTCAAAAGGTGGCTACTGTTTCCATTGGTCAATATTACTCAAATACAGAATCGTCTTGATGCGGTCGATACTTTGGTTTCTGATCGAGAGTTGATCGGAAAGTTAGAGCCCGTGCTGAAGCAGATCGGAGACCTCGAACGAATCTCCTCGAGATTAGCATTGAGTAGAGTACAGCCTCGAGATTTTTTACAGCTCCTCAAAGCCCTAAATGGTACTCACGAGATACAAGCCGTTTTAAGATCAATAGCAGAATCTACACTTCGCCAATATGGAGACCAGCTTGCATTATGCACTGATCTAGTAGATAAAATAAATACAGAAATTGCAGAAGACTGCCCTACTCTACTGCAAAAAGGAAATAGCTTCAAAGCAGGATTTAATCAAGAGTTGGACGACATCAACTATTTGATCAAGAATAGTAAAGATTTACTGATCAATATTCAAAAACGCGAAGCAGAAGCGACAGGCATCACCAATCTTAAGATAGGATTCAATAATGTATTTGGCTATTATCTCGAGGTTACCAATAAATATAAAAACCAAGGGCTCATACCTGATCATTGGGTAAGAAAACAAACGCTGACAGGATCAGAACGCTATGTTACCGATGAGCTAAATAAGCTGGAGGGAAAAATTCTGAATGCAGAGTCTAATCGCCAACAATTAGAAGAAAAACTCTTTGCCGAGTTGATAACGTTTGCTCAGGAGTACGTACCCAATCTCTTACAGAATGCCAAGTTGATTGCAAGTATTGATTGTTTGTTGAGCTTCGCAAGTTGTGCTATCAAATATCATTATCATAAGCCTCAGATCAATGAGAGCGGCATGATCAAGATAGAACAAGGTCGACATCCTGTGATCGAAAGACAACTAGACCTAGGAGAAAGTTACATCCCTAATGACATATATCTAGATCGAGATGATCAGCAAATCATTATGATTACGGGGCCCAATATGTCTGGTAAATCAGCCGTCCTGCGGCAGACGGCGCTCATTTGTCTGATGGCACAGATAGGCTCCTACGTACCAGCCACCAATGCAGAGATCGGTTTGATTGATAAATTATTTACGCGAGTCGGTGCATCTGATAATATCTCTAGTGGAGAATCCACATTTATGGTCGAAATGAATGAGACTGCAAGTATTATGAATAATATATCTGATCGGAGCCTGATACTCCTTGACGAAATAGGAAGAGGGACCAGCACCTATGATGGCATAAGTATCGCTTGGTCTCTAGCAGAATATATCCATAATCACCCTAGCGCAAAGGCTCGTACTTTATTTGCGACTCATTATCACGAACTCAATGAATTGAGTATGAAATATGATCGTATCAAAAATTATAATGTAGCTACTCGAGAGATAGGCAATAAGGTTATTTTTCTACGTAAACTTAAAGAAGGTGGTAGTAAACATAGCTTCGGAATACATGTAGCTAAGATGGCAGGAATGCCAAAAAGCATTATCGATCGCGCTCAAAAAATACTGCTGAAACTTGAAGAAAAATCGATAGAACAACAGCAGAACGAATCTAGTAGTAAGCTAGCCTCTATGCCTGCTGAGCAGGTACAGCTAAGTATATTTGAAGCTAAAGATCCTTTGGGTGAAGCATTGAAAGAAGCATTACTCGATGTAGATGTCAATGCGATGACTCCGATAGAGTGCATGTTGAAAATAAAAGAACTTACGGAGATGTTGAAGTCTTAGTGAAGTTGAGCTCTAAATATAGCGAATACAATTATGCCTCAAATTTATTTTAAACTATTTACGGAGGTAATCTTTTCTTCGTAGTAACCAAAGTAAACTAACTACATGAGTACAGAAAGACAATACGACATCATCGTATGGGGAGCATCAGGATTTACAGGAAGATTGGTATGTGAGTATCTAGATAAACAATACGGTAATCAAAAGTCTATCTCCTGGGCCATGGCGGGTAGAAATGAAGCTAAACTAAAGGATGTAAGGAGTCAAGTATCTACAGAACATACTCCAATCATCCTAGCAGATAGTCATGATATGGCATCACTTCGCAAGATGGTAAGCCAAGCTAAAGTCGTACTCACTACTGTGGGCCCTTATGGTAAATATGGTGCTGCTTTAGTAGATGTCTGCGTGGAGCAAGGTACTCATTATTGTGATCTGGCTGGTGAAGTACTTTTTATGCGAGAAACCATCGATAAACATCATCAAGCCGCAATCCATAATAAAACCAAGATTGTACATACTTGTGGGTTTGACTCGATACCGTCAGACATGGGTGTCTATTTTATGCAAAAAGAGGCTATGGATAGAACAGGAAGTCCCGCAACTCAGATTAAGATGTTTGTCAAAGTCATGAAAGGCGAAATGAGTGGAGGCACCTATGCGTCGCTCAACGATACACTATCCAAAGCCCAAGACAATAAGTCTTTGTATAAAACTTTGACTAATCCATATGGACTCAACCCAACTGAGCATTTAAGTGGTCCTGATCGTAAAGATTTACAAGGTGTAAAATATGATGACGAAGCCAAAAGTTGGTTGTTTCCTTTCATCATGGCAAGTATCAATACACGGGTCGTACGGAGGTCCAATGCCTTGGCAGGATTTCCCTACGGCAAAGACTTTAGATATGAGGAAGCCATGATGAGCGGTGACGGCATATCAGGTAGGGTAAAAGCATTATGTAATACCGCTATACTAGGCACTCTGATGCTCTCTAAACCTGGAAGTTTAATGAAGAAGGTCGTCGATAAGATGCTCCCCAAACCTGGTGAAGGACCCAATAAAGAGAAAAGAGAATCTGGGTTTTACAATATGCGCTTTTACACCACTTTATCAGATGGTAGTAAAATGCTCGGTAAAGTAACTGGTGATCGCGATCCGGGATACGGAAGTACTAGTAAAATGCTTGCTGAATGTGGCGTATGTCTTGCCAAAGATCAAACCCCAGATCATTTTGGGGTAATTACTCCATCGATAGCGATGGGTGATGCTCTAATGATAAGACTACGACAAAATGCAGGATTAACATTTTCTATCGAACAGTGAAAATGCTTCATGATATAGTTCAGCGCAACGTATGTTAGAGAGCCTATTCCGATCATCAATCGCATGATAGCTCTACTACATTGAGCCTCTGAGAAATAGAACTACCATTAATTTCCTTAACCTCTAATCTTATTTTTTCTGATTTGAAACTTTGCGAAATCAAAAAACTCCTATACTGTTTGAGCTTATCGATGGCTTGATCATACTCCTCATATTGAGTGATATCTACTGCTAGCTGCAATACTACTCTACCCTTACACTCGTCTTTCAGCTTGTATACATCAAAGTGATCCTGACTAACAGAAGTTGTATGATTGAGATCCTTATTTGCTGAATTCGTTGTTGCCCGCATGATTTTTTTGGGAGGCAGGTCTGGTATAGGTGGCCGATCGATAAAGAGATCTCCCATATATTCAGGTTCATCCGCTAGTATTTTCAAGATATTTCCCGAAGAGTCCAAATGCACTCGTTTGGCAATTCCTTGGATTAAAATAATAGTCTCTTGATACTCTACGTTTTGCTGGGCCGGAAGTGAGGCGCAAAAAGTCAAGAGCAGGATGATCATGAAATACTTCATGGATACATATTCTATTTTTGTAATAAGCCTTGCTCTTCCAAACTTTTAGTCAATTTGTCTAATATACCATTGATGAAGTCTTTACTCTTAGCTGTACTGTATTGCTTTGATACTTCAACGTATTCATTTAATGTGACATTGGCAGGGATAGATTTGAAGGATAGTAGCTCTGCAAGAGCCATCTTGATCAAAATCATATCAACTATTGCCACTCGCTCATGATCCCAATTTTCTAGTACTGGTTTCACTAGCGTAAGTAACTTATCATCTTCCTTATGAGTATATTCCAAAAGCTCCTCCCCAAAAGTCTTTATCGTTTCTTCATCGGGGTAAAAAGCCTTAAAGAATTCAGGGTCATCGCTCGGTAAGGCTTTAAGCCATTTTTTTACCGCACCTATAATGAGTGATTTGTCATCGAGCCATACGGGATACTTATCCTCCATGACCTCATTGAATAGTTCATTTCTACGACAAAATCTGAATAACTCCAATAAGATTTCTAGGTAAGCCTTATTATCACTTTTTGACTGAATGAAAAGCTTGTAAGCTTCTTCTTTAGAGAATTCTGTATATATCTTTCGACAATAGTCTTTATCTATTTTTGAAGCAAACTCTCGCTGAACAAACTCCGTATGGAGACTGTGATTTTTGACTAGGCTCGTGATCAGAGGATTATTGAAAAGTTTAGCTTTAAAGGCCTTGTCATAGTCATTGGGAAGATGCTTGGCTTTTCTCTTTTTTTCATCCTCTTTGGCGTATTCAGTAATCTCCATGAGGTTATAGATGCTAAATAACAATAGCTCATATGATTCTTTGATCAACTTACGATAGTTTATCAAAGAGTCTCCATATCTGAGTTCCTCATCTCTACTCAAGGTAAACAACATTTGCATTACCTTGACTCGTACATTCCTTCTGCTTAGCATAGACCTAAAGTATTAAAACTTTTCTTAATACAAAGTAACGAAATAAAGATATAAGAGTTAGTGACTCCAATCTTTATTTCAATTCTTTTTCAAGAATTACCTCATGTGAGTAGATTTTATTTCCTGATATGACGGTAATTGATCCACATGCCATTTATGAATAATCTTTCCATCCTTCCATAATACGACCCCAGGGTTGGACCTGACTATTGTTTTTAATAGTATATCATCGGCCGTATAAAATGGCATATTTAATCCTGTCTCTCCTTTAAAATCATCAATCATCTCAATGGTGGCTCCACCTACTACCGCATAAGCGCCTATCTTATCTTGCCCCGCTGCATTGACTAGTTGTGCCACTTTTTCTTTATAATCATTTTTGAAGTCTGATTCCCAGATATAATCATAATATTTCACAGTACGAGTTGCTGTACCCTCAAGCTTTTTGACTATCTCTTGCCCTCCGTCATCAAGCATAATGGTATCCATCGAAAAAGTAGAATCTACTACGGTACGAGATGCCTCTTTGGGAGATCCATACATTTTATAAGAGATGATCATAAACTTATAGGCTTCATCTTCAAGGACCTCATAGGTGGCATCATCTCCAAGTGGAGTGGTGATTTCAAATTCACTTATTTTTGTTTGTTTGATCGCAGGTTCTGTTTTGACTTGATCTATGATTTCCCACTCCGTCTTTGGATAGTCTTTAAAATTAGCCATGTATTGAGCATTTGGCAGCTCGATCACCTTTCCATCATTTTTATTCTTCAGTTTCCAAGCGACGATCTGTACATTGGCCATGGCATCTTCTTCCGTAGTCTTTTGGGTTCTCACATCAGCACCTTTCTTAAAAGGTCTAAAATCTGTATCAGGTATATCCCAAACAAAATTGCTCAAACAGAATATCAAAGTAACCAATGTCAATCCAGCTAATAGCCCCCACTCGATCTTACTGTTTTTGATCCATTGGTGCATATCCTTATGCCTAAATAGAAAATAAAAGGCAGGAATCAGCAAGACTAGATCCTTGAAAAACGACACTTTGGGTTCTAGCTTTAGGAAATCTCCAAAACAACCACAATCTGTCACTTTCATATTGTTGGCATTATACTCTGCCCATGATGAGAAACTAAAGAAATTAACTCCATCTGGTACATACCCTGTCAAAAACGTAAAACCTGTCAATACGGTAAAAAATACGACGATTAGCAAAAACAACCAAGCCGTCCATTTTGGTTTAGATCCTATGATGAGCATCACTCCAAGTACGATCTCGAGCACGATCATAAAGACCGAAAACGAACTAGCATATTGAGATAACCATGGGAACATCGGCGCTATAATACTAAACCAAGTACCATCGAACGTACTCTGAAATTCTGTAAAATACTGCTCCATCTTGTAGGCAGTACCTAATGGATCTACCGCTTTTACATATCCTGAAAAAATGAATAATGCTCCGCAGAAGTTTTGCAAAAAAGTCATTATCCAACTTTTGTGATTTTTAAAAACAAAAGCTGTAATCACAGTCAGAATAATAGCCGCAACGGCTACACCTAGGACTAATTGACTTAAAGTTATGGACATATTGGATAACATACCGTGTATATTTTATTCTTGTAATTTAATAAGTGCAAATACAGCATAGTTGAGCATATCTTGATAATTTGCTTTGAGTCCCTCGCTGATGAGCGTCTTGCCGTCATTGGATTCAATGCTTTTGGTCCTCAGTATTTTCATCAAGATGAGATCAGTCATACTACTGACTCTCATATCTCTCCATGCCTCTCCATAATCATGATTTTTGTCCATCATGAGTTCTTTGGTTTCCGATACGTAGTGATCATATGATGATTGTACCTTTTCCGTAGGCCAATCGAGTTGTTGATCAGAGATGTGATCGAGTTGAATCATAGCCATGACACAATAATTGACAATCCCAACAAATTCTAAATCTATGGGATCATCCACTTTAGCTACAGACTTCTCTTCTATCGATCTAATGCGATTTGCTTTGATAAAGATCTGATCTGTCAAAGAAGCTGGTCTTAATATTCTCCAAGAGGTACCGTAATCGATTGTTTTTTTCACAAAAATGTCCCGACATCGATTGATAGCTTGGTCAAATTGTTGGCTTGTAAGGTTCAGATCTTTCATTTCGATACAAATATAGAAATCGTATATACTTCAAAGATCAATTCTTTACATATCATTTACCGCCAATGAATATCGAATAATTTCGAATAAAATGTTAATCTTCGACATTACAAACAAATTTATGCTGATACTCATCATATGTATAGTGATCAATGCCCTCATCGGTGTAGCATTTAAACTATTTGATAAATTTAAAATCAACGTACTTCAGGGTATTGTGGTCAATTACTTTACCTGTGTAGTTACGGCATCCGTCGTATATGGTCGCCCTGCGATTGATACTACTACTTTTCAGGAGCCTTGGATATGGCATGCTGCTTTTCTAGGTTTACTTTTCGTAGTTGCCTTCAATATATTAGGTCGTACGGTAGCCATAGCCGGAGTCATGGTAACCACTATTTTCCAAAAAATGAGTTTTATCATTCCTGTACTAGTTGCCGTATTACTTATGTCTGATAGTTTCGGGTACCTCAAAATACTAGGGATACTCCTCGCGATTGCCTCCTTATTGCTTTTACAATGGCCCAAACGCGAAGATGTCTCCAAAATGAAAATTGGTCTACTGTGGCTAGCCATCACCTTTATCACTAGTGCTGTCATAGATACTTACTTATACCTCATAGAAGCCTTAGAGATTGCTCCCAACGGGAATATAAATTTTGTGGCTAGCCTATTCTTTTTTGCAGGAACATATGGCAGTGTTGCCGTTTTATACCAATATTTTAAAAATGGAATAAGCCTGCAATGGAAAAATGTGATCGGTGGTATATGTCTAGGTATCCCCAATTTTTTTAGTATTTATCTCATCTTATATCTTTTAGCCCATAATTGGACTGGTAGTGAATTGTATCCACTCAATAATGTAGGAGTCATCGCGGTCTCTAGTCTATTTGGTATCGTTATATTTAAAGAAGGCGTGACAGTCTTGAAAGTACTCGGCTTTTTTGCTGCCATATTATCTATAATCGCAATCCTATTTGCATGATTATTGATGAGTACCGGACCATCAAGGCACAAGCTGAGAGCATATTTCGCGATCGAGGCAGTAAGTTTTTAGGCCTTGCCGTCAATATTGACAACAAGGAAGAATTGGTACCTATACTAGATCGATTAAGGAAAGAACATCCAAAATCTAGACATCACTGCTATGCTTATAAAATTGGAGTAGACGACAACAATTATAGGATAAACGATGACGGGGAGCCCTCTGGATCAGCTGGTCGGCCTATCTATGGGCAGATACTTAGTCAAGAGCTTACCCATGTAGCTGTGATCGTTACCCGATATTTTGGTGGCACAAAACTAGGAGTGCCTGGATTGATCAATGCCTATAAAACTGCCGCTGCTCAAGCACTTGAGGCTGCCGAAAAGCAAACCAAGTATCTATATAACCACTATACCCTACGTATGGAGTATGGTGCTATGGGTCCAGCGATGGAACACATAAATAACCTTGGCATTTCAATCTCAGAGAAATCCTATGAAAATGATGTGTTACTTACTATTGGCATGAGAAAAAGCATAACTGAAGAGCTACTCCTCAGGCTAAAGGCCAGACTATTACAAAAGTCTATCGAGGAAGTCAAAACTCTAAAAAAGATACCCGGATTTACATTCACCAAAATAGATGATCTATGATAAAAGTCGGAATCACAGGTGGCATTGGTTCTGGAAAATCAACAGTTGCTAGAATTTTTGAGACCTTACATATTCCAGTGTATTACGCTGATGAACGTGCAAAATGGCTAATGAACAATAATCAAAAAGTCATGCATAGTATCGAGGATGTATTTGGACGAGAGAGCTATATCAATGGAGCATTGAATAGAGAGCATATTGCTCATCTGGTATTCAATGATCAAGATCTACTTGCTAGGCTAAATGCTATCGTCCATCCCGCAGTACAACAAGATGCACTCTACTGGCATCAGCAACAAACTAGTCCATATACTTTACAGGAGGCTGCTTTATTTTTTGAAAATGGTAGTTATGCATCACTAGATAAAATTATTCTTGTCACCGCAGATAAAGAATTACGTATCGAAAGAGTCATGAAACGTAATGGCTTTACAAGACATGAAGTCCTATCTAGAATGAACAATCAATGGGAAGATGACGAAAAGAGGGCAAAATCAGATTTCGAAATTATAAATAACCACCAACAGAGCTTAGTAGATCAGGTGGTCCAAATTCATAGTAAGCTGAAGGCTATCTAAGGGTACGGTTTTGGCGAAGCAGAGACTCGATGGTCGCATTTAGGCTTTGTATCATTGCGCTTTGAGAGGCCAATGTATCCTTTAATAAGTCTAAGTCTTGAGATACTGATTTCCGCATTGAGTTTTTTGAAGGCAGCACCGCACTGATCTTGGTACGTACGAGCCATATTTCAACAATTTCTTCGGCTTGTAGTGTATAGGGCTGATAGTCTTGATTATCAGAAATCAACTCGATATAACCCTCCGTCTCGATGTGATTTTTGATCCTTTTCACGACTACGTCATTGCGGCTGACAACCACATATATATTATGTTCTTTAAGATTTCGCTTCCAATCTTGCGGCTCTACAAAACTGCATACTACTTGATCACCGGAGTACATGGTAGGCTCCATACTTTCACCAGAAATATCAAAACAACGATGAGTACCGCCACGGTGTCTGAAGTTTGGAAGATTGAAACTTGGCAACTCTTCGAAATAACTAACATCTGTAACATTGCCACCATAACCTGCTTGAGCTGCCACAGGAACATGTACTATCTGCTCATTATTATTCTGATCTGTCACGATGGTGAGAATAGGTTTTTCTCCAGCTGAGTCGCTCAAAAACATATCACCTTTACCACAAAAAAGATACTGAGCATTGATACTATACTTGCAAATTGCCTTTCTGCAAAGCTCTATAGTAACATCACGTTTTTGTTTTAGAATTTCATTGAGACTTTGTGGAGCGTAGTCAAGGGAGGTTGCAAATTGTCTACTAGATCGTACTAGATTATTTTTCTTAAGATAATCGTGGCATTGTATAAATCTAAGACTTACTACGTTACTCATTGTTTGGCTTTCCGTTCTAAGATCAAATATAAAAAATTAATATAAGTTATATTGTTAATATGTAATTAATTGCATTAAAATTATTTTAGATATCTAAAACACTGATATGCAAAATACTAATAACATAATGTTATCGTGACTATAATAATTTCATATTATAATTTTTTAACATATAAATATTTTATAATGTGTATATTATGTATCTTTCCACTAAGAAAAATAAGCTTATTTACACTATACGTTGAATAAAATTTTAAGAAACCGGGTTATGGATAAACTTAAAGCTATTGTCATAGATGATGAAGAAATGGCACGTAGAGCATTGGAGAGGCTATGTGCCAAGTCTGATCGCATCGAACTGTTGGACTCTTTTGAAGATGCAAAATCAGCACTGAGCTATATGGAAAATGAGTCTGTAGATTTGTTGTTCCTTGACATAGAAATGCCAGAGCTCTCAGGTATAGAACTTTTAGATCAACTCAACTACCTACCGCAGGTCATCTTCACGACGGCCAATAAAGAATATGCTTTTGAAGCGTATGAATATGACGTTACTGACTTCATCAAAAAACCGATTTCGCTACAACGCTTTATCAAAGCCGTGGATAAAGCCATACTTCGACAGGAGGCCCTGCATCAAATCAACGAGCAATCGCAGTACAACGAAATCTACGTAAAAGCGGATGGAAAGCTTACCCGAATACCAATACCTCAGATCCATTATTTTGAAAATGCCGGCGATTATGTACTTGTGGTCTCTGATCTTGGCAAACATATCATCTCTGGGACTATCAAAGGTGTAGACTCTAGACTGAAGAGTCCAAGGCTCATCAAAGTGCATCGATCCTTTATCATCAATCTAGATCATGTCAAAGATATTGAGGATAACTCTGTATTGGTGGCTTCGAAGATCATTCCTATCAGTAGAGCACATAAATCAATACTACTGAATCACTTGAATATATTGTAGGTGTTAAGAAGGAAGACTTCTACATTGCCAATATTTTAGCCATCTCTATCATCTCTGATCCTGGCTTTTTAGATT
>JAHDGW010000391.1 GCA_020631635.1 Saprospiraceae bacterium | reverse complement strand
GAACGGGATATTGATCTCCGCCGCCACTTGATCTGCTAAATCAGTCACCGTAGCACGGGATTCTTGTGTAGCGGAAATATCTAAGAATACAAGTTCATCTGCTCCTTGCGCAGAGTATATGGAGGCCAGCTCTATCGGGTCACCCGCATCGATGAGATTCTCAAAGTTGACGCCTTTGGTGGTCCTACCATCTTTGATATCGAGGCACGGAATGATTCTTTTAGCTAACATAAGTGGCTAGTTCTGTAAGTGAAATATCTTTTTCATAGATCGCCTTGCCAATGATCACTCCATCTAGACCTATAGTTTTTAATCGGTCTAAGTCTGACAACGCATGTACTCCACCAGAGGCGATAAATTTGATATGAGGAAAAGCAATAATCAACTCTTCATACAATTCAAAAGAAGGCCCCAAGCCCATACCATCTTTATGGATATCGGTAACGATCGCATACTTCAAGTTATATCTGGAGTAATAGTCCAATAATGAATCTATACTGACTTCGGTCTGATCCAACCATCCTCTCGTTGCTATTTTTCTATCCCGTACATCTGCTCCTAATATGATTTTATCAGCTCCTACCTCTTGTATCCAAGAGGCTACCAATGATCTTTGAGATACGGAGAGACTACCACAAGTCACCTGAGCTACACCATGCGCCAATACTAGATCTAGATCAGCTCGAGACTTGATACCCCCTCCAAAATCGACCACTTTAGATGATTTAGCTCCATCTAGATCTACTACGTGTAGATCATTCAAACCAACATCTTCAAAAGATTTTGCTACTGCAACGGGATCATCATCATATATTTTCTTTTTATCATAATCGCCCTTCTGAAGGCGAACTGCCTTTCCTGCAATGATATCTATAGCTGGTATAATTCGCATAGTTACAGTGTTCCGTTTAAGAATAATTTTAAAATCTCTTGTCCTACTTCTCCACTCTTTTCTGGGTGAAATTGACATCCCATGAAAGTTTTCTTTTTTATAGTGGCAGAAAATCGACCATCATAGTCAGCTGTAGCGGTCGTATAGTCGTCGTGACATTCTGCAATATAGCTATGTACGAAATAGACGTATTCTTCATTCATAAGCTTATTCTTAGTTGACCTTAATCTATTCCATCCCATATGCGGTACTTTGAGTACGGTATCAAATTTTAACACAGACATGGGAAAAATCCCTAATCCTTCTTGATTCGCCTCCTCTAGGTAGGAGCACATCAGTTGCATGCCCAAGCAGATGCCCAATACATCTTGCTTCAAGGAAGGAATCAGATCCATCAATCGTGAGGCTTTTAATGCCTGTAAAGCAGTACCGGCATGACCTACACCAGGAAATATCACCTTGTCTGCCGACTGAATAATCTCTGGATCAGCGGTAACTACTGTCTTGGTTCCCAATTTTGCAAAAGCATATTCCAGTGATCTGATATTGCCCGCGCCATAATCTATAATTGCTATATCCATCACAACGCTCCTTTAGTAGATGGCAAAATCATATGATTAGGATCTCGTCGAATGGCCATTTTTATCGCTTTCGCAAAAGCCTTAAATATAGCTTCTATTTTATGATGCTCATTCAACCCTTCTGCCTTGATATTGAGATTACATTTTGCACCATCTGAGAATGATTTGAAAAAATGAAAAAACATCTCTGTAGGCATATCACCCACCATTTCTCGTTGAAATCCCGCTTTCCACTTCAACCAATTTCGCCCGCCAAAATCAATAGCAACTTGTGCTAAACAATCATCCATCGGCAAAGTATAACCGTATCGCTCAATACCTAGTTTATCTCCTAGTGCCTGAGCAAAGGCCTCACCAAGAGCAATACCTGTATCCTCGATAGTATGATGCTCATCGACGTGGAGGTCACCCTGACACGTCAATCGTAATTGTATACCCCCATGACGAGCCAACTGATCTAGCATATGGTCAAAAAAATGTAGCCCAGTATTTACCGATGAGTCACCCAATCCATCGAGATCAAGATAGATAGAAATTTTAGTTTCATTGGTGTTTCGATCATACTGAACTGATCGCTCTGATAATCTTAAGTACTCGTAAATAGACTTCCAATGATCTGTTATCAGAGCTGATTCTACACCACAAAGTTTACCCATAAAAATGCCTTGTGCCCCTAGGTTTTGAGCCAATTGCATATCAC
>JAHDGW010000390.1 GCA_020631635.1 Saprospiraceae bacterium | reverse complement strand
AAGACACCAGATCAGCATTTTGATTCAGAAAAACCTTGCTAGAATAATCGCCAGCAGATTGAAGTCCGATTTTCAGTGTTTAGTGTATCGAATTAATCAAGAAACCCTAAATGCGGATATATCTGATATCTCTTTAAAATACAATACTAGTAACTGGGGTAGTTGTAGTACGAAAAAGAATTTGAATTTTAGCTCACGGTTATTGTTTGCACCGAGTACGACTATTAGATATGTAGTTATTCATGAGCTCTGTCACCTAAGGGAGATGAATCACAGTAGAAAATTTTGGAAACTAGTAGAAAAGTATTGCGCTGATTATAAAAATCATGAAAAATGGTTGAAGCTCAATAACGCTAAATGTGATTTCGTACCCGATAGATACAAGCATTAACCCTAATTCATTACAAAAACTTTTAAAAATAAAAAGGAGTTCTGATAAGATCAGAACTCCTTAAACAATATCATTCTATCTATTATATTATTCAGCTACTAGGCTAAACTCTATAGATGATTGTACTTCAGGGTGTAAATTAAGCTTAGCACTATAAGTACCGACTTCTTTAACTTCTTCTTCCAGCTCTATTTTACGTCTATCGAGATCTACGGAGAGTTGATCTCTTAGTGCATTGGCCACTTGAATATTGGTTACGCTACCAAAAATCTTACCAGAGGTTCCTGCTTTAACACCAATTTTCAAAGATTTGCCCTCAAGGCTCTTTGCTAGCTCTTGGTATTCTTCCATTCTTGCTAATTCTGCTGCTTTTTCTTTAGCAACTATAGCGTCCAACTTTTTTAAGTTATCAGCATTTGCAATAACAGCAAATTTTTGAGGTATCAGGTAATTTCTACCATAACCGTTTTTTACTGTCACAACATCATGTTTGAATCCTAGAGGATCCATGTTTTTCAAAAGTATAACTTGCATGATCCTTGAATTTTTACTTTAATAAATCTGTGACATAAGGCAAAATTGCTAAATGTCTTGCTCTTTTAACTGCTACTGCAACTTTCTTTTGGTATTTGAGTGAATTTCCAGTAATTCTTCTAGGTAATAATTTACCTTGCTCATTGATAAATTGCATTAGAAAGTCTTCGTCTTTATAATCAATGTATTTGATGCCGAACTTTCGAAATCTACAGTACTTCTTTCTTGATTTTCCTATATTAGGATTACTCAAAAATTTTATATCATCACGAGATGCCATGTTTTTTGTTTTTGATTTGAAAAATTACTCCTCTTCTGAAGAAGCGTTAGGTCGACCACCGTCAAGTTCATCTTGAAGTGATTTTAATTCATCCCACTTACCATCTGCCGCAAGTCTCGCTTGCCTAGGCCAAGTAGATGTGTCATGAGAAGCAAAGTTACCTTCCGCTGCTTCTAATACTGCTTTTATCTCAGCCGGGCGCTTTGTGGCGATTCCAACAAATGATGTAATTGCAGCTTTTGAAAGAGCTTCTGCTATTTTTGGTCCGATCCCTTCAATCTTTGTGAGGTCATCTTTTACTACTTTTTCCTCGTCTACTTTGGCATCATCTTTTGGTTTTTTCTTACCAATTTTACCATTTCGTTTGTCATCGTTGTACTTTACACCATACTTATCTAGCGATACGGTAAGGAATCTCATGATCCTCTCATCTCTTCTGAATGCTAGTTCCATTTTAGGAACTGCTGCACCATTATCAGCTTGGAATTGTAGGCAATAATATACACCCGATGATCTTTTGTTGATCGGGTATGCTAGTTGTCTCAAACCCATATGCTCTGTATTAACAATCTTGCATCCTTCATTGGCAAGAAGGTCAGAGTAAGTTTGAGCTGTCGATTTAATTTCATCGCCTGACAGCACGGGATCGACGATGAAAGTCACTTCATAATTACGCATGTAATAATTCTGTTTGTTAAATAATTTTTCAAAAAGTGCTGCAAAAGTAAGCTTTCTTAATCAAATCACAAACACTTCATAAGCAATAAAGTTGCATATGTAATCATATAGAAAATTATATCATATATTATTTAGCGATTTTGACAAGAAAATATGGCGACAAGCGTATCCTCAGCTAATGTAAAATCTGTGATACCATACTACTTACACTTATAAAATGTCGCATACTTGATATGAACAAAATCCAATATTAGCCTTGAACATATCCACCTCGACGTGACGGCGATCTTGAC
>JAHDGW010000389.1 GCA_020631635.1 Saprospiraceae bacterium | reverse complement strand
TTCTCAAAAGACCATAACATGATAATCTAAAACTTCACAATAGTGATACTACTGATCACTCATTGTATAGTCAATTAAGTCACTATTATGACTTTACTCTACCTCCATGCGTAAATGACTATTCTGAGTTATTATTGAGATTTGAGCATAATACTTACCATCTTATACTAGACAATACTCCGCGATAAATCAATCTCATCTATAACGCTATAATTATATACCAAATAGTATACAAATACACCACTCGATATTCTTGATTTTTCCCATCCATCATTGAGCTCTAAGAAAAAAAATAAAAATAAATCAGATACTTAATACTGACTATCAATTTGTTACACATGAGATAATAAATTTTTTATCATTTAATAAATCCAAATCTCATCCTATGCTCGTACATCATCGTGTAATCAAAATATACCCAGATGATAAGCATCAAATTTCTATTATCCATTTTAGCATTAGGATTTATCTCTTGTTCTACTCAGAATCAAGATCAAGACACAAAGACTAGTAGCTATGTCCCTAAATTATTAGACCGCTCAGAAGGTATCCAGTTAGGAAAAGAATGGGATCATGTACAAAATACTTACATGGATCTCAAAACCAAAGTCGATCAGAATCGAGCTGATATCCAGTCACATCTAGAACTCACAGCACTATATATACAAGAAGCAAGAGTTACAGGTGAGCACGGTCATTACTATCCCGCTGCCCTTGCATTATCTGATACGATCCTAAAAGAAGAGACTATCAGCGATGATCAGAAATATACAGCGCTAGTCCAAAAAGCTGGAGTACAACTTTCGTTACATGATTTTGCAGATGCGCTGGCTACAGGACAAAAAGCGCTAACGCTGAATCCTCAAAATGCTCAAGTATATGGTGTCTTGGTAGACGCGTATGTGGAGCTAGGTCAATATAAAAAAGCAATAGCGGCAGCCGACCAAATGATCCGTATCAAACCAGATATAAGATCCTATTCTAGAATATCTTATCTCAGAGAAATACATGGCGATATAGACGGAGCAATATCAGCAATGACCATGGCTATCAAGTCTGGTTATCCAGGATATGAAGAGACGGCTTGGGCTATGCTTACACTTGGTGAACTATATCAAAGGTATGGTCAACTCGACAATGCCAAAAAAACCTATCAAGAAATACTGGAAGTACGAGCTGACTATCCTTTTGCAATAGCTGCACTGGCAGATCTCAAAATGCAGGAAGGTGACCTCACTACAGCTGAAAAAGAGCTCAATACAGCAATCCATCACATACCAGAGTTTGGGTTTAATGTGCAACTAGCTCATATCTATAAAGCTCAAAATCGACTTGAGGAATTTGATACGATAATCAAAGAAATATTCGCCATGCTTGAGGATGATATTGCAGCTGGTCACAATATGACTATGGAATATGCCGATATCCATCTAGAGCTACTAGATGATCCTAATCAAGCGCTGGCACTTGCCACTCAAGAATATGAAAAACGACCAGATAATATAGACGTGAACATGCAAATGGCTAAAATTTATGAAGCTATAGGAAATTCAGAAATGGTGTCAAAACACCGTATAGCAGCATCTATTACCAACTCCCAACACCCAGATATCGCAAGCTTATAATCCCAGTTTAAATAATATATAAGAGAGTAATAGATACACCTCACTCTCACCAAACATACTTTAATCATATTAATTCATACACATGAAACAACAGAATTTTTACACTATTACAATGCCCAAAGAATTCATAAGAATTCTAAGCATATTAACTTTACTTATTGGGATGGGAAGCTTACCACTCATGGCATCCAGCCACAGAGAAGCCCCCCTGATTTCTAATGATCCTCTAGCAGATAATGTAGATTTATATGCATTTAGGAGCCCTGACAATCCTGATATGGTGACGATCATAGCTACGTATGTACCTATGCAATTACCACAAGGAGGACCTAACTATTATAGCTTTGGAGAAAATGTACGATACGAAATCCATGTAGACAACGACGCTGCAATCGCAGGGGATGAGATCATTTATCGATTTACATTTGATATGGTACACGAAGATCCATCGACGTTCTTTTACGTACGACTAGGAGCTCAAAATAATAAATACACCTATACCATGGAGCGCAGCCTTGACGGTGGAGCAACTTTCGAAACTGTAATCACTGATGGCTATGTACCACC
>JAHDGW010000026.1 GCA_020631635.1 Saprospiraceae bacterium | reverse complement strand
TACTATATAACAGTTTTAATGTGCTCAAACTTATACTTATAATCGGACCTATCGTGATGTATCTTTGGTCTGACGATCGGAGAAACAAATGGACAAGAGAAAAGTATAAGCATCCGATAGTGGGCGCATGGATATTAGATGACATTTCTTATGATACTGACTCCACCTATCAAATACCAAACCTCGAACGACTACTTATCAATAAAGGCCGGAATGGACATCTCATCACCGAAGATAATCTGACAGGATTTGAATATATCGTAGATACTACCTATCACCAATTTGAAATGTATAATTTTCATGAATTCCGCACGATGGATCTTAAGGGTAAGTATGAAATCCTGAATAAAGACACGATATTTTTCAAAGGTCGCAATAGAAAAGATTCATTGAGTTTTATGATGATCAGAGATGAGCGATACCGCGAGCGATTGAGGTAGAAAGCTCATTTTACTATGAACTCCTCGAGCTTATATCAACAAATTATAAGCAATACACTTGACAGAAAATCACATATGTTAATTTTGTTCATCAAATAGGATGATTTTTTGTTAAATAGGCGACTTATTGTAACTTAACTAACCTCGAAAGACCAATCGAAGACATCTAGCTATTTTTTTAACTTAAATCTGAGAAATTAAAAGACTTTTACTTTTTACACTATTGTTATGCCTTTACCATACATCAAAAGCCCAATTGGCACCATGTACCGCTCCTGATGGGCAATACTGTTACGGAAGTGCTGAATTTAATTTCGTTGCTTTTGAAATTTGTCCTGACCCGGGTGAAACTTTAACTGTAACGATTGCTCAAGGTTCGTTTGAAGATTGATTTGATGATCTAACAGTATTTTCTGGACCCACAGGAAGTGGTACTGGGGTACAACAGTTTAAGGTCCTATCGATGGAGATCTAACAGGAACTACAATCACCGCAAATGCCGTGAATGATTGTTTAACTTTCGTTACCAATTCTGATGGTTCAGTTAGCTGTGCTTGTGGAGCTGAGACTGAGCTTCAGGTTTTCGTAGGTAATACTATACCAGTGCCGGGATGTACTAATCCTCTAGCTCCTAACTTTAATGCAGCTGCTACCTGTGATGATGGCTCATGTCAGACTCCTCCCTCTTGTACCGCGGTGACTTCCGGATGTGCGGGAGGATGTGTTTCTTCATACTCAGTAACCTCAACAAATAGTGATGGTGATGGTAGTACCGGTGACCCAACAAGTTCTGCAACATTTGCAATCTGCTACGAACTACAGTCTTTTGATGAAACAGCAACTAACTGGGTTCATGGAGTATATCTTGACACTTCCGATCCATCATATTCTTGCTTAGACTTTAGTGTAACTCCAGGAGCAACAGGAGCACAATCTGGAGCCGGTTCAACATCTGGTAATTGGATCTTCTTAACCGGAGGACCAAATGGTCCTGGATACTATTTTGACTCTGATAATGACGGTGACGTTACCGATAATTTTGGAGATAATGGTGATGCAGCAGACCCTTTATTCTATTTAGCCCTTGATCCTTTCTGCTTTAATGTCACAGTAACTAATACCGCAACTTGTCCTACAACTACATCTTACACTCCTGTTATTCAGGTAAGCGGAGATGGAGATGGAGGCTCATGGACAAATGGAGGATGTGAAGGAGATGATGCATCATTTTCACCTTCTACTAGTGGACCGAATAACAATGGATCAATAGTTTTACCCGTAGAATTATTAGAATTCTACGGTAGTAAAATGTCACGTTCAAATATGATTAAATGGAGTACCGCTTCAGAGCAAAATTCATCCCACTTTATGATTGAAAGATCGGAAGATGGAACTATTTGGAATTCTATTGGAAAACAGTCTGCAACAGGATACTCAATAGGTATAGAAAATTATGAATTTGAAGATAAATTTCCTTTTAAAATGGGTTACTACAGACTCAATATGGTAGATCTTGACGGATCTCAAGAATATTCAAATATCATATCCTTAGAAAGAAATTCAAGAGATAAAGGCAACGAAATCATGCTCACACCCAACCCTGCAAGATCCACGACTTGGATAACGACAGACTTTGATGTACAGGAGAATACTCAGATTTTCATATCTGATCTGACCGGTAGGGCAGTACGTACCGAATCTGTTTTGAATCCAAATAGAATCATGAATTATGAACTAGATATACATGATCTAAACCCAGGAATTTACATAGTTACTGTAAGTACTGGTGATTTTGTCAAAACGATTAAACTCGTCAAAGAGTAATTACACTCTTTATCGTTTATAAAAAAAGCCTGGTTGAAACACTTCAATCAGCCTTTTTTATTGTGGATCGACATCAATATTTACCCTAACTGCCTTTAGCCCATTGGCATTTCTTAGCTCAGATCTTAGATCTAGTATTAGCTTTTTGATTTCTGTTATCTTTTTAAGATTGCGCTCCATCTTGATAGTGATGGTCTGTATATATTGATTTCTGATACGACTGATGCCCGGCTCTGCTGGTCCGATGATGCGATTGCCCAATTGCTTTTTGAGCTCATGCGCCAATACTTGTGCAGCTTCAGCTACTACTTTCGCTTGTTTGTGTTTTAGCGTCAAGCGTATCATTCTATAATATGGTGGATAGATAAATTGCTTTCGTTCGATAAGCTCTCGTTCAAATAATCGCTGATAATTATTATCTACGATATCTAAGATCACAGGATGATCTGGCTGAAAAGTCTGAATGATTACTTTCCCTTGCTTCTGCCGACGACCTGCCCTACCCGCTACCTGAGTCAACAACTGATAAGTCCTCTCATGTGCTCTAAAATCAGGAAACTGTAATAGCAGATCCGCATTTAGAATACCAACTACCGCAATATTATCAAAATCTAATCCTTTGGTAATCATTTGTGTACCTACGAGTATCTGTATTTTTTGATGCTCAAAATCTGACAATATCTGCTCATATTGATTTTTCGTTTTGGCAGTATCAAAATCGAGTCTTCCTACACTTACTCCCTGAAATAGCTCTTCAATGATATCTTCTATTTTTTCTGTACCTATACCCTTTTCGGTCAATTGATCGCTACCACAAGCAGGGCAAGTTTTAGGAATTTTAGAGCGATAATTACAATAATGACAACGCATCTCTTGAAAATGCATATGTTTGGTCAGTGTAACGTCACAGTTCATGCATTCACTATTCCAAGCACATACAGGACAAGATATAGTGGGTACATATCCCCGCCTATTCTGAAAAATGAGGATCTGCTCTTTCTTGGCTAGCGCCTGCTCCATGGCTTCTACAAGATCACTACTAAAATGATCCTTTATACGATTGGTCTTGTACTGATGTTTGAGATCTACAAGCTGTACCTCTGGTAGGGCAACATTGCCATATCGTTCATGCATTTCTACCAAACTATATTTATCATTTAGCGTATTGCTATAGCTCTCAACGGCCGGTGTTGCAGTACCCATAATGACATGAGCACCTGTGAGACCTGCCAAATATATACTTGCATCACGGCCATTATATCTTGGTGCAGGGTCATTTTGTTTATATGACGGATCGTGTTCTTCATCTACTATGATCAAACCCAAATTAGAAAAAGGTAAAAATATACTAGATCGGGCTCCTAGAATGATCTTTTTGCCTTCGAGCGCGGCTCTCCATAACTCCACGCGTTGATTTGCATTGATTTTACTATGAAATACTCCTACCTCATCCCCAAATACTTGGATGATTCGCTTTACGATCTGGGTCGCTAAGGCAATTTCAGGCAATAAAAATAGAGATTGCTTATCTTCACTTAATGCTTTTTTGATAAGCTCAATGTATACACGAGTTTTTCCGCTACCTGTGACACCATGGAGTAGTACATGCTTATTTTCATCAAAACTATGCTCGATTTGTTGTACCGCTCTTTGTTGCTCTTTGCTTAATGATGGGATAGGTGAAAGTTCCATTTTATCCGCTGCAATCCTACTGACTTCAAACTTTTTCTCAATGAAAATTTCTTTTTTAATCAAACCCGACACGTGACTGCTATTGACATCAGCGAGATCATAAATGACCTTTTTAATTACCCAAGGGTATTCCTTTGCCAACTTTTGATAGGCCAATATTGCTCGGGTCTGTCCATCGGATCGTTTTGTTTTTTCCAGCGCCTCTATCAATCGGTTTTTATCCTCATTATAATATTCCGTAAGGTTGATATAGGACTCTAATTTGGGTTTAAACCGTTGCACTAATTCCTCCCTTACCGTAATTGCACCTAAGTCCAGCAATGATCGTATGATAGGATAAATGGACTTGCGATTGAGAATATCTTTAGCTTCTCCTATTGATAGCTCATGTTGTATTTCTAGCGCTTCTGTTAGTATATACTCTTGATCATTAAGCTCATGGATATCAAACTGAAAATCTTGATTTAAGATGAGCTTGGTTTCTGAATTAAGTTTTAATCCAGCTGGTAAGGCGACATTCATGACCTCCCCAATGCTACAGCAATAATACGATGACAACCAATACCAAAAGTCAAGTTGTGTTTTAGTTATGATCGGGTGTTTATCAATAGATGAAATGATATCTCGAGCCTTATAGCCATGTGGCGCTTCTTCTGACAACTTTACTACTATTGCCGAATATAATTTATTACGCAGCGGCACCTCTACTCTTATCCCAAACCTCATATCTTGCACCATCTCACGTGGTACTCGATAACTATATTGCTTAGGCACGGCCAATGGCAAAATTACGGAAGCATATGTATGTATCTCAGACATAGAGTGGCAAAGATATCTCTATTGGCAAGAATAATGTACTACATATTGATCTTAGAAAAAGATATCCTGTGCTACTCTAAATGTATTGGCATGAGCCTCTATGATATCTCTGATCTCAGGAGAGTAGCCTCCGCCCATACTGATGGCGATCGGTATCTCATTACGATAACATAGATCCAATACATAATGATCTCGCTCCTTACACCCATGTATACTCAGATCCAATCGACCGAGCCTATCACTTTTGATCACATCTACCCCACTCAGGTAGAAAATCATGTCAGGCTGTACCTCATCAATGAGTCGCGGAAGTGTTGTTTTGAGCTCTGTTAAGTATGCCTTATCGTCTGTATGATCGCTTAATCCTAGGTCTAAATTTGATTTCTCTTTGCGTAAAGGATAATTCTTAGAACCATGCATGCTGAACGTAAATACTCGATCTTCATATTCAAATATTTTAGCGGTGCCATTACCCTGATGTACATCAAGATCAATCACCAATACCTGAGTGCAATCTCCTTTTTGCAATAGACAATTAGAGGCAATAGCGATATCATTAAAAACACAAAAACCCTCTCCTCTATCTGCAAATGAATGATGAGTACCACCTGCAATATTCATACTTATACCGAATTCCTTGGCATAATATGCGCAATCTAATGTCCCCTTAGCAATATGCTTACCACGCTCTACGAGGTCTTTTCTCATTGGGAAACCTATATTACGTTCTTCTTTTCGTGAAAGTGACTGTGTTTCGAGTTTATCTAAAAAATGAGGGGTATGCGTCAGTAATAGCTCTTCCCGAGTCAATTGATCAGGATGAAAGAAATGATCCTCCGTCACGGTGCCTTCATAAAGAAGCTGCTCAGGAAGCAGCTCATATTTTATCATTGGAAATCTATGACCCTCAGGTAGTTTATATTTATATACAGGTGAGAAAGCAATTTTGAGCATATTCCATTACAAACTTGAGAACACCTCAATTGTTTATCGCAGTATCGTGATATCTCCCGAAAGAATTTCTAGTCCAGTATCTATAGATCTACTGTAATTTATCACATATATATATACTCCTTGTGACACGTCTTCTCCTTTAAAGGTACCATCCCAAAAAAGATAATTTTCAGAAAGCACTCCCGGAGCACCTCGATATACTAGCTCTCCCCAGCGATCGTAAATATTAAATTCCGCAATCAGTATGTCTTCATTACTAAAGATTTCAAATGTATTATTGGCAGCATCTCCATTTGGGCTAAAGACATTAGGAACAAAAATACTTGGCCCCACATCCAAAACAGGTACCGATAGCATGGCATCAATCATACAATCTTGTCCGTAGAATACTTGGGCTGTATAATTGGTTGTTATACTAGGACTGGCAATGGGATCTGGGCAGTCAGTACAAGAAAGACCATCTGCTGGACTCCAGAGTATTTCTGTGTAACTACCTGATATATTGAGGTCCAACTGATAAGATTGACCCTCAGTTATTACTTCAGATGTTGCATTGAGAGTTATCGTTTCTACAGTGACCTCTACATTAATGATACTATCACAACCTGTCGATGCTCCATTTTCTAAAATGATCTGATCTGTAGTGTAATTGGCGTCAAAAGTCTGACCTGCAATCATAATTTCATCCCCCTCACATATCATTTCAGATATAAAAGATTCAGCATCTTGCTCAAATGATAAGTTCACTACAATTATACTATCACAACCAGATGATGCCGCTCCGAACAACGTATCCTGACCTGTAGGATTATTGATATCGTATATAGTTCCTAGTATATCTATAGACTGATCAGCACAGAGTAGATCATCCAATATAGTGTTACTTGAGCTATCAAAACTGATATCCACATTGATCAGACTATCACAACCATTGGCCGCTTGACCTTCTAGTACAATGACTCCCGTGGTGATGCTTATATCAAATACTTCTCCACCGATATTGACCGATGAGATATCGCAATATTGGTCATCTATATCGTTTTCTCCTACCGATAAGAATTGTAAATCTATAGTAAACATCGTATCACAACCTGACAGATTGGGTACCAATTCCATACCACTAGGATTATTGATGTCATAGGTTTGACCGTTTACCGTAATAAATTCATCAGGGCACAAGACATCCATGATCATTTCTTCGATAACCTGAGAATCTGGAGGAAAATTGATAGTTTCAAAAACATCAGTATTATCACATAACGCATTGAAAGCGCCCACTATATCTACATCCCAAAGTAAATCTGCTGCTCCCAGTACAATGGAACCATCGAATACTAAATTTCCATTGTCATTACATAGCTCGTACTGCTGAGACATCACAACAGGATTAAGCGTAATGTTCAATAAATCTCCTAATTCGGACCTAAATTCTATATCCACGCTTACACCTGCGCCTCCTATGACCTCTACTGTAAAAAATCCACAAGATCCGGTACACAATTGATTATCCAAATCTCCAAAACCTGCGCTTGGTGGAGATACGATTTCGATGGCTATCGTAGAGCTATCTTTAGGACACTCTATGCCGTCACCTACGTTATATTGTATTATAATTTCTTCTCCGGCTGCATCAGCCTGAGCTGTATAGTTAGAATTTGAAATCTGTCCAGTACCCGATATAATACTGAATGCTCCTGGCATATCTGCTCCAATCAATAGATTAGTAAGTAATATGGTTTCTCCCTCACAGGCTAAAATGCCTCCTACATCAGTACCTGCAGAAACATCATCTACAATGGAAATAGCAATATCAGCGGTATCTGGAGTACATACAGTACAATTTTCACATACAATATATTGGTAGTTTAAGGTATTGTTACTTAACCCATTCGTTTCTACTTCTGTATCTGTAATCTCAGCACCTGTTGCAGCGTCAATGAATATTCCAGACAAATCTCCATTGACTTCTGTTTGAAGATCGACTACAGTACCCTCACATACTGAAAGAGAGAGGTCAGATCCAGCATCAAGTTCTGGAAAAATAGTTAACTCAACCATAGATGATGACTCTGGGCATAGAGCTGTTCCAGCAATTGTGTACAAAAATTGAAAAGTTTCATTTTGATTTACTGAAGAAATATCAAGTGAAGTAGAATCACTCAGGTCAAGTGAAATTGCACCACTAACTTGCGACCAAACACCACCCGCATCATGTATGCCTATCAATTCGTCAAGATTAATTAGGCTATCAGAGGCACAATACTCAAGCATAGCATCAGATCCTATCAATGGGGCTTGAGCCCACTGAATATCGAGCTGAGCCGTATCACTACAGCCTGCGGATGTTATGATATATTCGAAACTCAGATCTGTACCAGACAGACTGTTAAGATCTATTTGGCTAGAAGGATTAATGATTACGGATTCATTAGATAGTTCATTCCATGAGCCCCCAGTGGCTCCATTAGCCGAGATATAATCATTAAGAATCAGTTCATCTTGAAAAGATAGACATGGGCTGATGATACTATCTTGACCTGCATCTGGGGTATCAGTAATGCTAATATTGATAGCTAATTCATCTGTACAAGTACCATTATCCGCATATAGGTAAATGATCTGACTGGACGTGATCATATCTCCTACATTGTAAGTATCGCCCATACCACCACTTTCACTATAGTAGCCCGAAATTCCACTGACCCCAACACCCATAGGTGCCTCAATCATGTAAAAATCACAAGACGTGGTATCAGCTACGTTTAATAATTGCGGTTGTTCTTGAATGGTTACACTTATTGTAGTTTGTTGAGGATCACATCCTACGGCATTCACCAAATAATCAAATGAGTAGGTACCCGGACCTGCTACCGCCGCATCTAATGTATTTCCCGAAAGCGCCGTTCCAGCATTTCCAATATTATCATTAAATATTCCTCCTAGTGAAGCTCCTGACTCTAGTAAGCTACTTAGATTGATTACTTCAATTGTACATGTATCTATAACCTGGGCTGCTCCAGCATTGAGTTCTGTTTCTACATTCAATGTAATGGACGCAGTATCATTTTCACATGGAGCATCGTTTTCAATGATATACTGATATATTTCAGCTGTCCCGACCGCTCCAGTTATCGTGATCATTGTATTGACACTATTTTCTTGATCGTCTTCAAAAAAACCTCCGTTATCCTGATTATCAAGTAGCGTTGAAAGATCTATCACAGCACCAGCACATACATCGGTTTCTACGTCGTCGCCAGCCGACAATTCATTATTGATAGTAATATCGAAGGTGGGGTTATCCTGACAATCACCATGACTAGCATCAAAAATATAAAGAGTCATATCTGAGCTTATGATATCACCTTCAGTAAATTCGATTCCCGCTCCTACTGGTCCTGTATAATATGATGCATTACTAGATGAAGATCCTAAGACTTGAATACCTGGTAAAATATATTCTCCACATACAGATTGATTTCCAGGGTTTTGAAAAGTCAATGGTTCTTCTAGCGAAAGGGAAACCTCAACTATTTCGGATTCACAGCTGCCATTGAATACCGAAGCATATACTGTATTTGTTTGGCTTGAATAACTATTAGGATTATTAATCTGAGAAGATCCATCACTAGATTCAAAATAACTTACACTGCTTCCTGATCCATTATTTACTTGTCCATCCAATGTAGTCAAATCAAATATTTCTACACCATTATTATCAACATCACAGACTTCTAGCGCAGCAGTAACGGCGGATGGCTGAGTATTAAGCTGTAATTGAACAGACTCTGGATTGAGCACCTGCCCCATGCATCCGCTATCATCACTTATCCAGTTAATTGTAAGTACTCCGCTTGTAAATCCTGCAGCAATCAATAATTCTGAAATGGTAATAGTATTACTGTTATCATCAAAATCAGTATTCAATCCAAAACCATCAATACATAGTGTAACAAATGGACTACTCGGATCTATGGTCATGATACCCGAATCCGTAAAAAAGGATGAAGAAAGCTCAAAATCCATTTGGTAGCTTGTCGAACTTCCTCCGAAATTAATAGGAATATCAATGCATTGATCAATACATATTCCATATGGGCCAGGATCAAAAGATACAGTAGGACCAGGATCAATATTTGGGTCATTTATATTTAATAATACTTCACAACCAGAACCGTCATCCGCTATTATCCATAGATCATTGATTGTATTTAAATCCACATCACCAGGATTAGTAATCAATATGCCTCCTGCGTCAGGATCTCCATCATACCACATAATTGTACTTCCTGGTAATATGCTATTATCAAAGGTGGTAAGATTGAAATTAGTCACGTTATCCGCACAATCATCCGGAATATTAGGATCAACTAAGTTTGGTGGGTTTTCAATGGTAAGAATCGCAGTATTTACTCCAATATTAGCTGCGCATCCATTAGCGTCTACGGCACTCACCAGTGTTACGCTATAGGTACCTGTAACGAATGCTGGAATTACTAAAGTAGGTGGATTCACAATAAAATTTGGAAAGGTTCCTTGAGCGCATACCCCTAGTTCCTCTCCGGTGTTAAGTGCAAAAGCAGGAATATTAAAAGTCCCAAAGGGAGGAGGAAGAGTTATTGACAAGTCAAGGCTAAATGGTTCTGCTCCATTGGAAAAAATAAAAGAAAAACCTTCATTTGCTAAGGTACAATCCCCTACACATAATGATACATCACCACCAAAGCTTACATCGCCTCCGATACTATTACTTACTGTAACTAGCACCGAAGAACTACAATTATTTCCGTCTGTAACTAGAGCATATAATTGGGCTATTGTCGAAAGATTTACATTATTATGAGGATTGATTTCTATCCCACCGCTATCTGGATCTCCATCATACCAAGTTACATTTTCACTATTATTGACCACTGACTCATAGTTATTTAAGTTAATCAATGAAGGAGCACAATAGTCAATATTGGGGTCATTGGCCGTGGGATCAGGTTCTACTGTAACGGTGAATTGTTCTTCTGATGTACATCCATTTCCATCGTCAACTTGTACCCATAATTCAATTGCACCAGTGGATAAATCTACAGATGTAGGATTAATGATTGGGCTACCTGTTGTGGACGGTTGTCCATCATACCACGTCACCGTTGCCGAAGTGTTTACATTAGAACTCTGAGAGCTTAAGTCATACGAGCTTAGGTTACTAGAACAATCTTCAATTGGAAACTGAAATATGGAAGGATTTCCTGTGATATTAACCGCAAACTGGACCTCTGTACTACATCCATCCGTATTTACAACTTCTACCCAAAAATCAAGACCACCACCAAATAAATTAACGTCAGTTGGATCGGCTATAGGGCTACCTGTAGTGGAAGGTTGTCCATCATACCATATTACTGTACCAGACGTACTTACATTGTTATTTTCTGTGGTAAGATCGTAATTTAATAGTGTATTTTGACATCCATCTATGATGATGAAATTTGCGTTAGGTGCTGCATTTATAGTTGGATTAATCTGTTGTTCTGAATCACATCCTCCCTCGGATACCAAAACCCAAAGATCTACGGGTGGATCTATATCAGCATCTGTAGGGTCAGTAATTATAGATCCACCGGCTGAAGGTTGTCCATTATACCAAGTTACGACTACAGCTCCATTGTTATTAACGGCATTGGTATAGGTCGTCAAGTCAACATTATCATCTGCACAATAGGCAATATTGGGATCATTAATTGATGGGGACGTTTGCTCTACTAAGACTACCGACTCTGTGGCACTACATCCATTTGAATCTGTAGCCGTGAAAACATACTCGCCTTGACTAAATGTACCTGCTGTTAAGGTTGTCGATGTTGTAGTAGCAACTACCGAATTGACACCTGTAGGATCAAATACCCAGGAGTAAGGAGCTGATAACGTAGTGTTTGCAATAAGATCAACATCTTCACCGGGACAGAAAGTTACATCTGGTTGAGCTTCTACACTAAAGTTGGTATTTTCAAAGCATACCAAAAATATATTAGAGAACTCTATTGTTTCTCCATTACCCCAAGTCTGTGTGGTGATTTGAAAACTCGCATCTGTTCCTGTACCAGAACAAAAAGTTTCTTGTATTGTGCCATTGGTAGCTGATTGATTATTATCACCAACAAGAAAAGTATATTCCTCCACTCCATCAATCATAAACTCTAGATAGAGATAGTCCCAACAATTACAACATCCACCCGCAAGCGGATTATTTGGATCTCCTGCACAATCACCAAAATTACCGCACTCATCAGCGGATTCTAGATTACCACTACCTACCCACTCGTCACCGCTATATTGCAAGGAAATAGTATAACTAGAACAATTACTGATATTAAACGGACCAAAATTAGTGACTATGGCTTGATCACAGGGAGCTACATTGCAAGGATTTTGATTAGAATCACAATTTGGCTGACCTTCATTAGTATAGGTATTGAAGTCGCTAAAAATGACAACTGGAGTTTGAGCGAATACATTGAGGCTTAAAAAAAAACTAAGTGTACATAGAAATAAAAACCTCATAATTCAGGGTGGTTCTAATTATAAAATTAGATTGATTTCTCTCGATTGTAATGCAAGAATAAGGTATTTAAATATTCTTTTTTTGCATCCAAAATAAAGTTAACATAAACATCATATCTACCCAATTTATCAGGCTCCTAAATAAGATTGACTTTCATAAGAGCAATGATCAAGACTTCATTACTTTTGCGTTTATATAATATAGTAGTTATGCAACTGAGTGAACAAGAAATCGTACGTAGAGAAAATCTTCAAAAGATAATTGACCTTGGAGTAAATCCATATCCAAGCGAATCTTTCGATATCAATGCTTATAGTAAACAAATCAAAGCTGAATTTAAGGAAGGAGATGATAGCTATCAGGATGTCTATTTAGCAGGTCGTTTGATGTCTCGGCGTATTATGGGAAAAGCATCATTTGCAGAGATACAAGATCGTGATGGTCGTATCCAAATCTATGTAAGTAGAGATGATATATGCCCTGGTGAGGATAAGACTCTGTATAATACCATCTTCAAAAAATTAATTGATCTTGGCGATTTCATAGGTATCCGAGGGTTTGCTTTTTTCACTAAAATGGGAGAACTCACTATACATGTCAAAGAGCTAACACTACTTTCCAAATCACTCAAACCATTACCGGTTGTCAAAACAGATGCTGATGGTAAAGTACACGACGCGGTCTCTGATCCTGAAATGAGATATCGTCAGCGCTATGTAGACCTTGTAGTGAACCCCGAGGTGAGAGAAGTATTCGTACAAAGAACTAAAATGTACAACTCAATAAGAGAGTTCTTAAATACAAAGGGGTACCTCGAGGTAGAAACCCCAATATTACAACCGCTATATGGTGGTGCAGCAGCAAGACCGTTTAAGACTCATCATAATACCTTAGATATGACTTTATATCTACGTATTGCTAATGAGCTCTATCTAAAGAGACTTATCGTTGGAGGATACGAAGGGGTATATGAATTTTCAAAAGACTTCAGAAATGAAGGCATGAGTCGTTTTCATAATCCAGAATTTACGCAGATAGAGCTCTATGTTGCTTATAAAGACTATGAGTGGATGATGAATATGGTCGAAGAAATGATTGAAAAAATTGCTCTTGATCTTCACGGTACTACTCAGGTACCTGTTGGAGAGCATACTATCGATTTCAAAAGACCATGGAAAAGATATACCATGTATGAAGCTATTGAGCATTTTACGGGTGTAGATGTATCTGACATGGATGAAGATGAACTTCGTAAAGCTGCAAAACAATTACACGTCCCAACTGACCCAAGTATGGGAAAAGGGAAATTAATTGATGAGATTTTTGGCGAAAAATGTGAAGCTCAACTCATTCAACCAACATTCATTACAGACTACCCAGTAGAGATGTCACCGCTGGCAAAGAAACATAGAACCAAAGAAGGATTGGTAGAGCGATTTGAAGCCATTTGCAATGGTAAAGAGATACTCAACTCATTCAGTGAATTGAATGATCCTATCGATCAACGAATTTGAAGAACAAATCTAACTCGGTAAAAGAGGTGATGATGAGGCGATGGTACTCGATGAGGACTTTTTGAGATCACTAGAGTATGGTATGCCTCCAACAGCAGGTCTGGGTGTAGGTATGGATCGTCTTGCCATGATCATGACTAATCAGGATTCTATACAGGACGTATTGTTTTTTCCCCAGATGAAGAAGGAAGTATAGTTGACTGGTTGTCTGTTGACTAGTTGTCAGCGTCAAAGTCAGTAGAACTTGTATCGCCTATGGCGGTAGTTATCCTTAACAAGTTAAATGTAAAACTGCTTGATCATTTTTAGATACATATTAGGTACCATTCGTGCACTATTGTTACTGTTATTCATGGCGATTATGCTCTTCTTTTATTTTATCAGTATTCCTATATTTGGTAACAGTCCCAAAAGAGCTTTTCGACTTCGTCGTAATTATATACGTGGGGTCATAGTAATCATGAATATGAGTTTTGAGCTCAAGGGATTAGAGAATATTCCGGATACTCCCTCTCTATTTATCAGCAATCACAGATCTTTCAGCGATCCATTTTACTTGTGCAGATATATTGATGCTTTTGTGATAGCCAAAGCAGAGCTAGGTGATATCCCTTTAGTCTCTCAAGGTATACGTACCACGGGCATCATCTTTGTAAAAAGAGAAGTACAATCTAGTCGTAGTGCAACAAGACAAGCCATGGTAGATACTATCAAAAAAGGCTATAATGTGGCGGTATATCCTGAGGGCAAAACAAGTGCCGAAAAAACTACCTTAGCTTTCAAACCAGGTACGTTTGAGGAGGCCGTTTTATTAGACATACCGGTAGTCCCAGTCGTGCTTGAATACAAGCACCCACGGGCCCTGTGGGAAGTGGGAGGTATAGGAAGCCAGTTTTATAGGCAGTTTGGCTACTGGTCAAATCCTGCTAAAATGAGTATACTAAGTCCCATAAAAGGCACCGACGGTATAGCGCTTATGAATAAAGTTCGCTCTAGCGTAAATCAAGAAATAGAGCGTATGCACAGAGGTTGGAGTCTAGCTTTCCCTACTCCGCAGGAATAAACTTCATAGATATACTATTGACGCAATGTCTTGTATTTTTTTCAGTCAATCGCTCACCAACAAATACATGACCGAGGTGACCATCACAATTATTGCATACAATCTCTACTCGCCTTCCATCAGCATCGGGCAATCTCTTTACTGCTCCCTTGATTTCATCATCAAATGCTGGCCAGCCACAGCCACTATCAAATTTTGAACTTGACTCATATAGTGGCGAATCACATCTCCTGCATATATAAATCCCATTTTCGTAATGCTTATCATACTCGCCTGTGAATGGTCGCTCTGTTCCCTTATGTTGGATTACTCGTTCTTCTTCTGCGTTCAATTTATTCCAATTCATAGTTGACTTTTATTTAAGCTTATGAGCAAATTTCTCTTTCAGCTTTGCAATTTTGGGATTGATAATAATCCTACAATAGCCATAATTAGGATTCAATTTATAAAAGTTCTGATGATAATCTTCAGCAATATAAAAATCGCCTAAAGGTGAGATTTCCGTAACTATAGGATCATTCCATACTGTAGGTGCAAACTCTTTCATAGATTTTTCACCGATCTGTCTTTGTTTTTCATTATGATAAAAAATAGCTGAGCGATATTGAGTTCCTACATCATTTCCTTGCCTATTGAGCGTTGTGGGATCATGGGTTGTCCAAAATATCTCTAAAATTTCTTCAAAACTAATCACCTCAGGATCATATACTAACTGTGCTACTTCTGCATGGCCTGACTGTCCTGTACAAATATCTTTATAAGTGGGATTGGGTTTCTCTCCTCCTGTATAACCAGATACGACAGACTGAACGCCAATGATATCTTGAAATACCGCCTCTATACACCAAAAACAACCTGCACCCAATGTGGCTTTTTCATATTGATCATTGTCCAGCATAGCATTTTCTTGTTTGATTAGCTTAAGGTCTTCTCCTGTAGGATCACTCTGACCGCAGGCGATAAATGTCATAAATGAACATAACAACAAAAGTGAGGAAAAGGGTTTGAGTCGAGTTGGAAAGTAATTATTCATAGTTTATTATTATTTACAAATTTAAAACTATCTATAATTTGTAAAGTTGTAGATGTTACTATCTTTGCATTCCGATCGTAATAAAGATGACGATTATAGTATAAAAGACTGTTAAATCTCTCACCAAAGAGATTACTAAAATAAACATCGCGGCGTGGAGCAGTTGGTAGCTCGTCGGGCTCATAACCCGAAGGTCGTAGGTTCAAGTCCTGCCGCCGCTACAAAGAAACCCTTGTTAATCTATTGATTTTCAAGGGTTTTCTTTTTTCATATATCGTTTGTTATGGAAATATATATCGTTTATATCCTCTATTCTAAGAAATTTGATAAAACATATGTAGGCTTTACTTCTAAGCTAATCAGCAGGTTCAAATCTCATAATCATCTTGCAACGAAAGGATACACCATCAAATTCAGACCTTGAAAGGTCATCTATTGCGAATGTTATGAATCTAATAAAAAGCCGTGTCTAGGGAAACATTCTTTAAATCTGGTATCGGTAGAAAATTCTTAATAGAAAATATCCATCATTGGAAAAAATAGTTCGGAGGGCTCATACTCGCCAAAGGCGGAGCGTAGGTCATCCCGATAGCTATCGGGAGCCGCCGCTACAAAGAAACCCTTGTTAATCTTATGATTTTCAAGGGTTTTCTTATTTAAATCCACCGGATAAGCTATGAGCTATGAATAGCTCTAAGACTTGGTCAGACGAGAATTCTACTATCCCTCCAAGAAAGCCCTAGGCAGTAGCCTCTAAGAAGCTTTTTTTAGTGTAATTTTTCTTTTCAAAATGGTTCTGGCATAATTGATACGGCTCTTCACTGTACCTATCGGAATTTCCAAAATTTCTGATATTTCATTATAGCTGTAGCCGTTAACATACATCACAAATGGCTCTTTACTCTTCTGTGGCAGTTGATTAATAATACTAAGTAATTTAGCGCATTTATCTTCTAATTTAATTTCTAGCTCCTGCTGGCAAATGTGATCATCGCTCAAATACTTAAAACTTTCTAGTTTTCCTCTATTTCTTTTTACATTCCTAATATTGGAAAGAAAAGTATTTCTCAAAATAGTCATGGCCCAACTTTTAAAGTCGTAAGCCTTATCGAACCTATCTAAATTGCGCAAAACTTTCAGTGATGTCTCCTGTACCAAATCATCCGCGTCAAATGCGCTTTTGGTAAGATTGAGAGCAAAATTGTACAGATCTTTTCGGATCGGTTGAAAATATTGGTCAAAGCTAATTACACTCATAATCAATTAATTTAGGTTAGGTTTTGTAATAGAGATCAGTGGCGAAGATTTTATGTTAGTATAGATATATAGCTCTTCAAAATACCAGGTCAAGCGACCTGCCAACTCGGTACGAAGCTCTTCTATCTCGCTTATTTTCATATTGTTGTTCATCTTTTCTCGGATTGATTTCACCTTAGCTATAACACCCACCGTGCCAACTTTTTAAATAATTGAATATCAATATGTTATGAAATTTTAAATTATATTTACTTGCTTATATTTAAGCAATAGACTAAATAAAGGCATGCCGAAGACCTATTTTTTTGATAGCAGAAATGTTCTTTCTGTCCGCGTCATTTAACTCATATTATACAGTATAAAATCTATCTGCCTCGTCGGTAAGGCAAGTTTTAGGGGACTCAATCTATAATAACAATCAATATTCAGACTGAAATGATATAATTCTAGCGAGAGTTATCGAGGTAATATTAGGATTGGTAATACTTACTTAACTACTAAATACTTTCCTGTAATGGTGGTATAGTTCTTTCCAAAACAAAGAAGTATTATGAGCAAGGTCTTCTTGGCTAATACCTTCAAAATGGTCCGATAATGTATCTATAAACACGGGCCACTGATGTGACATAGCGATCTGCTGTTGGAGATATTGTGTTGGATATTCCTCTTGATTTTTTTGAATCATATTTAATATCATCTTCATACCATGCCGACTTCCTAAATAGGTATAAATAGGAATAATCCATAAATCAGCATTCATGAAGGGACTAAACTCAAAGCTAGGGCCTTCTACCACCCCTAATTTTTCTAAATCAGAGCGAATAGGTCCGTAGTCCAGCTTAAAATAAGGGAGTAAGTATTCTGGTAGTTCTATATGACTGGCATGATCCTCTAATCCTCTCAAAAAAGAGGCATTCGCAGCTAACCATTGCCCATATATTTCCTTACTTATTGATTTTTGTTTTAACGCTTGCGCAATACCAAAGCTATCTAGCATCTCATGGTAGGCTCTGCTGCTATGTCTAAGTGTAGTAAGAGCTAAACTAGAGCTCATCTAGTTTGGAGAGATTGGTTTGAAGAATAGATACTATCTGCTCTGTATCATTTAAGGGTTGTACCATAGCTATCACTTTCTGCGTTTGCAACTTGATATCATTTATTGTTTTCTTTCTCTTTTTTTCTTGTTCTATTTTTTCATCATGACTATCCATTACTTTCCCGATCTGTTCAGGTAGGTGTCGCATTCCATCTTTTAAAACGTACCCATTGGCACCGCCAAGTATGGCATCACCCGCTATGGTGCCTTCGTCTAGTGTCCCACTAACAAAAATGACAGGTATGTCTGATTTTTCTTTAATCTCTAGTAATATTTCTAATCCATTACCGTCTGGTAAATCAAAATCACTCAGTACAAGGTCTGGCGTAAGCCATTCTATCTTTTCCCTATATTCTTGTATACTTTGTGCAATATTCAAAATGAGATCGGGAAATGCCTTTTTGAGATAATATTTAATCAGATCAATATCATTAGGTTGATCCTCAATAATCAGTATGTTTTGTAGTCTTGATTTATTCATCAGATATCAACTATTAACGTTCTGTAAATGAAGGATGAGCAGGTAAAGAAAAAACGAATGTAACTCCACTGTCAAAATTAACTGAATCTTGAATCTTAATGGAGCCGTTGTGTTTAGCTACGATATTCCTTACTATGCTCAAGCCTAAGCCTGATCCTTCCTGATCAGTATAATTCAACCGTTTAAACTCATCAAATACTTTCTCTCTCATAAGCTGAGGTATACCAATACCATTATCTTCTACAAAAATGGTTGTATAAGTCTCACCTGGCTCAAACCAAATGTTAAGCTTTGGTATTACACCAGGTCTGACAAATTTAATACTATTTGAAACTAAATTGTTCGCAATTTGCTGAAGCAAAATTTGATCTCCATATATCGTAGGGATTTCATTCAGAAAATTTAGGTTATTCAATAAGCTATCACCTGCAACAAATTGCCATTGCCTCTCGAATATATTTTTCACATCAAGTGCTTCGACCCTCAATTTATGAGCATTCAGTTTATTATAACCTACCACACTCTTGATATAGTCTTGGACAGTCTCTGTACTTTGTACTATCTTATCAATAAGTCCCATGCCTTGCTCATCAAGCAATTGCTTATATTCTTCTTTGAGTATTATACCAAATTCCCTGATGTGCCTTATTGGTGACTTGAGATCATGACTTACACTGTAAGCGAAGC
>JAHDGW010000388.1 GCA_020631635.1 Saprospiraceae bacterium | reverse complement strand
GATAACTAAAACTGTTCTGTCTTGAAAAAATTATGTTTTTAATAATTATTTCGTGAGCCTAGATGGTGGTCAGACATTCAATATAAAAACATTGAATGATGAAGGTTTTTTTGCCAACCCTACGGCTTATGATGCTTCTTCAAAAAAGCTATACAGTTCTACCAAAGCAGGTAAATATTTGAGATGGGAAAATGTAACATCGTTCACTCCTCAGTTCACCGAGGTCTCAGTATCAGGTATGTCAGGACAAAAAATATCCTATATTAAATTATCTCCCCAGCATCCCAATCGATTGTACATAGGTACAGATCGGGGTGATGTTTTTGAAGTCGATCATGCCCATACCGGCAGTACTAAATCGGCAATAAAGATTAGAGACTGGCAAGATGCATATGTGTCATCCATTGATGTGGATAAGAATAATGATCAACATGTAGTGGTCAGTTATAGTAACTATGGAGTAACGAGTATTTTTGAAACCTGGAACGGAGGTGTCACATGGAATAATGTAGAAGGAAACCTACCAGATATTCCGGTACGTAGTGTTTTGATTCATCCTACAGCAAGTCAAGGGCTTTTCATTGGTACTGAGGTTGGAGTATTTTCTACAGAAAATACAAATGGGTCTAGTATACAGTGGGTTTCAGATAATAATGGGCTAGCTAACGTAAGAACTGATATGCTCTGCCTGAGAGAATCCGATCAATTACTCATAGCCGCTACTCATGGACGTGGGCTCTTTACTTCTAGTTCATTGGGTCAAGTCAAAGGTGGATTTTCGAGTAGTAACTATATGACAATGGAAGAGAATGTCTTCTCAGGATATGGTAATTGTGATGAAGATTACTCGAGTATCGAGATTCCAGTCAGCTTGTCAGCATGGTCTGGAAACACAGAAACTATCCAAGTAGTAGTTTCTAGTACTGGTACTACAGCTACTAATAATAAAGATTTCAAGTTGAATACCTATAGTCTGAGTTTTACCAATGCTACAGCACTTACAAAGAATATAAGACTTGATATCATAGATGATGCTATTGACGAAAACACTGAGTATATCAAGTTGAAACTAAGTTCAGCATCAGTCGATTTGGAAGGCCAGGATGAAATTTTGATATCTCTTATGGATAACGACAGTAGCCCCTCTGCAGGACCTGGTGGTCAAGTACAACTTGGCTCGAGTACTTCCACAGAGCGGGACTATCCTTTTGGTGGATATTATGAAGACAGTAGGGTACAAATGATATTTAGAGCCAGTGAGCTTTCCATGATGGGACTTAAGGCAGGAGCTATACATGGATTATCATTTGATATTGCCTCTAAGTCTAGCGATATTCCTTTTAGTGGCTTTAGTATAAAAATGCATCATACCAATCTTAGTACGGCCAATCTTGCCAATACACCTTTTGAAAATAATGGACAACAGGTATTTTCATCTGATCTGAATACCGTAGTCGGTTGGAATGACTTTAACTTCTCCACACCGTTCATGTGGAACGGGAGCGACAATATCATAGTAGAGTGTTGTTACAACAATACCAACTGGAGTGACGATGACTATGTGAGATCTACCAATACTAATTTTAAGTCGGTGCAATACAGGCAGGCAGATGGCAATATAGGATGTACGATGACTACTATTCAGAAAAATAGTTTTAATAGACCTAATCTTAAGTTTTTGCAGTCGAGCTCATTAGCCGTAGCAGATGATTATAGTAGTAAGTCTAGCTATATTGGTGCCTATGAAGAAGCTCATTTTTATAATAATGAAGATCAGCTGATTGCAAGTATAAAAAACTTATCCAATAGTCCTCTCGGATGCTTAGATGTAAGTATAGATAGAAAAGGTACTTCGCAGGGTATAGAAACTTGGAGTAACGGTATGCCGCTTTCCGACAAAACCCTTTATATCGATGGCGTAGCTTCACAACCGTATGAAGTGACCTTATACTATTCTGCAAATGAAGTGCAATCATGGGTAGATCCTGAGAGTTTGAGTATCATTAAAACAGAAGTGCCTATCACCAATTATGATGGAGAAGGCTATGAGATAGCTGATGGTACTACCACAATTATTGATATGGGAGGAGGGGCTTATGCCTTCACCGCCAGCTTTTCAAGTTTCTCAGGTTTCGGTTTGATCGATGCATCTGGTACTACGGGTGTTTTACCTGTAGAGTGGCTCGATATATCAGTAAAGCCTTTATCACAG
>JAHDGW010000025.1:18773-19535 GCA_020631635.1 Saprospiraceae bacterium | reverse complement strand
TCTCGTGCTTGATGAGGCAGATCACATGCTCGATCTTGGATTTTATAAGGATATAGAAGACTTGACGCGTAAGTTAACCAGAACGCGGCAAACCCTCTTCTTCTCCGCTACGATCAATAAAAAGATCAAAAAACTGGCCTATTCAGTGGTTAAGAGTTCGGCAATTCATATAAGGTTTTCACCTAAAGACCCCGTAAGTAAAAATGTAAGTCATGCAGTTGCGTTTATCGAAATGGAGGACAAGCGCTTCTTTTTAGAGCGATTTATCAATGAGCATCCTGATAAAAAGATATTAGTATTTGTACGGACAATAGTAAGAGCAGAACGAGTGGCGAAAGCCATGGCTAGAGTGACCATTGACACCATCACCATTCATAGAGATAAAACACAAGAAGAACGTAATGAAGTCATGCAGCAATTTAGAGAAGGTACTCAACGGATACTAATTGCAACTGATATTACTGCTCGAGGCATCGATATCCCGAACGTTGATTTTGTAGTCAATTATGATTTACCTGATAAAGCTGAAAATTACGTGCATCGTGTAGGTCGAACAGGTAGAGGGAAATCTAAAGGACAAGCAGTAAGCTTTTGTGCTCAAGACGAACGTCTACAATTACGTCAAATAGAAAACTTCATCAAAAAGGATGTTGAGGTTCTAGAAATTACCAACCACGACTACCTTGAAACAAAGGTTTTCAACAAGGAAGATGTAAGTGATCTAGACGCATTGCTCAAGGCTCAAGAGCAATTTGAGCAGAA
>JAHDGW010000025.1:9993-18763 GCA_020631635.1 Saprospiraceae bacterium | reverse complement strand
GCTCCGGCGAAAAAGCCTGCGGCCAAGAAGAAAAAGAAGTAGTTGTTACGTATTGCAAATCACTTATTAATGGATTGTCTTAAATTGAAAAGATCTTTTTGATTTTTAGTAAAACAATACCACTCCATAAATCCTTGTATCCTGTATAAATGAATTGTGAATGTCAGATACGAAGATCACTACGCTTGGAGCACTACTGAAATCAGGTTACCAATCGAAAACTATCAAAGAAGAGTTAAGAGCTAATCTCATCCAAAAGCTTCAAAATAAAGAAGAAGTTTTCCCTGGTATCATTGGTTTTGATGATACCGTTATACCTGACCTACAACGAGCCATATTGAGTAGACACAATATGCTTTTACTGGGTCTACGTGGACAGGCCAAAACAAGAATTGCCAGACTTTTGACGCATCTTTTAGATGATCAGATTCCGTATATTACAGGATCTGAGATACACGATGACCCCACTAAGCCTATTTCAAAGTATGGGATTGATCTGGTGGCAGAAAAAGGTGATGATACTCCTATAAGTTGGCTATCTAAAGAAGAGCGTTATGTGGAGAAACTGGCTACACCTGACGTAAGTGTTGCAGATTTGATTGGAGATGTAGACCCTATCAAAGCCGCTTCGCTCAAACTCCCCTATTCTGATCAGCGAGTGATCCACTTTGGTCTCGTGCCGAGGTCTCATCGTTGTATTTTTGTCATCAACGAATTACCAGATCTACAGGCAAGAATACAGGTTTCATTATTCAATATGTTGCAAGAGGGAGATCTCCAGATTAGAGGGTTTCAGATGAGACTACCGCTTGATATTCAATTTGTATTTACTGCCAATCCTGAAGACTATACCAATAGAGGAAGTATCGTGACTCCTCTTAAGGATCGTATCGAAAGTCAAATCTTGACCCATTATCCAAAGACAATCGCTATTGCAAAGTCTATCACTCAACAAGAAGCCCAACTTACGGAGTCGCAGAGACAGTCAATCCATGTACCCGAAATTCTAAAAGATCTTTTAGAAAATGTGGCCTTCCATGCACGTGAGAGTGAATATATCGATGAAAAAAGTGGAGTGAGTGCAAGACTGAGCATTTCAGCATATGAAAACCTAGTAAGTACTGCCGAACGACGTATGCATATCAATAGTGACGAGCATACCGTAGCACGTATCACTGACTTCTGGGGAGTTATTCCCTCCATTACGGGTAAGGTTGAGCTAGTCTATGAAGGAGAGCAAGAGGGTCCTTATATGGTTGCGATCAAACTCCTGAATAAGGCATTGAAGGACTTATTTCAAGATCATTTTGTCAATCCGGGTCAATATGATGACAGTAAAGACAAAGATCCATATGGTGTTGTCAAAATGTGGTTTAGTGCCGGTAACAAACTCGATTTGCTCAATGATTTTTCCAATAAAGAATATGATCAAGCCCTAGCAGATGTAGCAGGTCTTGACGAACTCGTGGATATCTTACAAATCGAAAACGAAGAACGAAATGTCTATAAAGAACTTGTACTGAATGGACTCTGTACATTGGAGGTCATTTCTAAAGATATTATGGAGACCTCACAGAGTTTTAGCGATCCATTTTCTGATATGATGGGTGATCTGGGAGATTTGGGATTAGCATAAGTCATTTTCGAGCACTTAAGTAATATTAGAAATTATATCTTTGCGCCATCATTAACTAACGTCAATTAGAATCGATAATTATGAACTTTGATCTGATCATTATAGGAAGTGGCCCTGGAGGATATCCTGCTGCCATACGAGCATCTCAATTAGGTATGAAAGTAGCAATTGTAGAACGTGAAAATCTAGGAGGAATCTGCCTTAACTGGGGTTGTATACCTACTAAAGCATTACTCAAAAGTGCTCAGGTATTTAATTATATCCAGCATGCCGAAGACTATGGTATCAAAGTAGGATCGAATAAAGCTGACTTCAAAGGTATGATCTCGAGAAGTCGTGGTGTTGCCGATGGCATGAGCAAAGGGGTAAACTTTCTCATGAAAAAGAATAAAATAACAATCATCGAAGGAGAAGGAAAACTATCCAGAGGTAAAAAAGTAGTCGTTACCGATGCTGACGGTAAAAAGAAAGAATATACCGCACCAAATATTATAGTAGCTACAGGTGGAAGAGCTAAAGAACTTCCAAATCTACCTATTGACGGTAAGAAAATCATAGGTTACAGACAAGCTATGACACTGGACAAACAACCTAAAAAAATGGTTGTAGTAGGAGCTGGAGCCATAGGAGTAGAATTTGCCTACTTCTATAATTCTATCGGTACTGAAGTAACCGTTATAGAGTTTATGGATCAAGGGCTTCTCCCTCGAGAAGATAAAGACGTGTCTAAGGAGATCACCAAGGTATTTAAAAAAGCAGGTGTAAATGTACTTGCTAATACTGCAGTGCAGACAGTAGATACTAAAGGAAAACAATGTAAAGTCACATACCAAGACCGCAAAACAGGTAAAGAAGAGACGATGACTTGCGATGTGGTACTTTCTGCTGCTGGAGTGACGCCAAATACTGAAAATATCGGTCTAGAATCATTAGGTATCAAAACCGATAGAGGGCTTATAGAGGTTGATGAATTTTACAGAACTTCCGTATCGGGTATCTATGCCATCGGTGATGTAGTGAAAGGCGCTGCTTTAGCCCATGTAGCCACAGCGGAAGGTATCCTTTGTGTAGAAAAAATGGCAGGTCACAGCCCAGAGCCTATTGACTACAATAATATCCCATCATGTACCTACTGCGACCCTGAAGTAAGTAGTGTAGGTATGACAGAAGCCGCAGCAAAAGAAGCTGGCTACGAAATCAAATTGGGTAAATTCCCGTTTTCTGCATCTGGTAAGGCAAGTGCTGCAGGTGCAAAAGCAGGATTTGTGAAAGTCATCTACGATGCTAAGTATGGCGAACTCTTAGGTGCTCATATGGTAGGTGCCAACGTAACTGAAATGATCGCAGAGATCGTAGCAGCAAGAAAACTAGAAACTACAGGACATGAAATGCTTAAAGCCATACACCCGCACCCGACGATGAGTGAGGCGGTAATGGAAGCGACTGCGCAAGCTTATGGAGAGGTGATACACTTGTAGTGGCGACTTAGCGACTTAGCGACTTAGCGAAACTAAAAAAGCCAAATGAATTCCTTTCATTTGGCTTTTTGCATTTTTTCTATTATCTAGTCTAATCTGCCTTTATCACAGGAGTCTGATACAATAGCTCGTCATTAGTACCAAAAAGATTGACCACATACATCCCTTCTGGCATGCCTTGCATAGAGATTTCATTACTTTGGTTTTGATTGAATGTACATTCAAACTCTCTTGCATACTTTTGATCAACTGAGAATATTGCACCTCGTACAATCCCATCTATAGGATATCTAATCGTAAAAGAGTCCTTGACAGGATTTGGGAAGATATTAGCTTCCAAGAATAAATCGAACCCGGAACAGTCTTCATCAACACCATTATCCGCTACTTCTGGAGCACCCAGATATATATTGGCATTATTATCATCGCAATCATCAGCATTACGTACAAATCCTGCAGGTAGGACATCTACACAAATCGTATTGATGACATTGATATCACCAAAGCCATCTTGATCCATATCCATGTAGAAATCATAGTATGGGATATTATCATCTATCTCTCCATTACAATCATTATCTATATTATCGCAGATTTCAGGAGCATCTGCATTGACGAAGTTGAGCGTATCATCACAATCATCAGGATTGGTAACATAACCTGATGGAGCGACAGATTCACAAGTATTTATCATGCTTTCTGGATCACCATATCCGTCATTATCTGTATCCAAGAAGTAATCGTAATAAGGGATATTGTCATCAATATCTCCATTACAATCATTATCGATACCATCACATAGCTCGGGAGCATCTTGGTAGACCGATGATGATGCATCATCACAATCCAATGCATTGACTACAAATCCAATAGGAGGATTATCACTACATATTTCTACTATATTATCCGATGTACCGAATCCATCAGAATCAGCATCTGCATAATAGGTATTCAATGGTAATCCATCATCGATCATACCATTACAATCATTATCTATATCATCACATGATTCTACGCCACCTGGGAATGCAAGCGCATTATTATCATCACAATCTATATAGTTATAAAAACCATCTTGATCATTGTCATCATAAAATAAATCTAAGGCCAACTCAAATACATCTTCTGATATACGTTGACCTATCAACCTACCTTTGATATCATCAGCGGGAGGATGTATACCTCCCCATATCCTACTCAAACTGGTTTGGTCAGAGGCGTCATTGTACGTAGCCCATTGTAATTGAAATGACTCCGAAGGACCATCTTCAAACACCAAAAATTCATTGGCCTCAATATCGAATGTTCCCATTCCTCCTGGGAAAAACTCACTACCTGTCAGCTTTGTAATGATCTGTGCTGCGCCTCTCGAGAAAGTACTATGTCCTGACAGGTAACCCGCAAAATTAGGCGTCACAAAGCTAGGTCGCTGGTATGGCCACCACTCTTCTCCTCTAATCCATCCTACACCCGCAATATCTGTCATTGGATCATTAATGAATTCTGGACCTCTCCAACCATACAATTTCATAGTACCTACGTACTCCCCATTGACACCTGCTAGTGGGTCTCCTGGCATGATAGGCTCTATAAATCCTGGAATAACAAGCATACCGTGGGGATCATAATATGGGCCATTAGGATCTGAGCTTTGCCCCTTTCCTGCCATATATCGTATTGCCGAAACTGGTCGTACGTAATCATAATATCCTTTGATACCCCAAGTAGACACTGCACAATCATGCATCGTTGATCCTAATAGAAAGTACGATTTTATATCCCACTCTAAATCACTCAACTCTTCGCCTTGTCCACTGAACTTTTTGACGAGACTTGGGTGATCATTGACATAATTGATCAAGGTAAACCAATGCCCAGGAGGTGTTTCACTATCAGGACCATCTGCCCAAAATTCTGCTAGGCATCTTGCATAATCTGCACGTTTTACCATATTGGGAGCATAAGGCTGTCCCGTAACAGGATTTAATGGTCTACCAATACCTTTGTCGCCTCCCTCCATGTAATTATAGACTCTATCGTAATCTATAAAGTCTTCAGGTAGATCTGTAAGATTACCAAAAGATGCTGGTGATATATCAATCATGGTATCATCCGCGGGGTCGAGATGCGAAGACCATTGGGCAACCATAGAAAAACCTCCTATATAGCCGTACAGCCCATTGTCATTTTTGTCATTAATTTTAGGTGGTGGCCCTGGATCATGATAGACCCTGTATGTATCGCCATCACGCTGATATGTAGTCATATCATCAGCCGTCATAGAAAATGGGATCACATTACCCCACTCTGGACTTAAAAAAGGAGGTGTATTGAATGGAATCTCATTACCAGATTGATCGATGAAAACGTCTAAAGTAAGAGGTTGCCATCTATCAGGATCTGTAATGGTAGGATTACCTGACTGTTGCATCACTAAAGGATCATTGACAGGTTGATAATAAGCATTCGTATAAAAAAGGAGCTCATTAGCACCATCTTGCAGGCCAAAGTCCAAGTATTTCTGTCCTATATAGTTACCTAAGGCGGCAGCGCTACCCGTAGAGTAATCCTGTGACGTATTATTGATATCATACCCAAGTTCCGTCATATAATTATTGAACCTGAGTTGAGCATTGAATCCTTCTGGGCTAAATCTAAACCGCTGAGATAGTATTCTATATATAGCAAAAGAAATAGCTTCTTCAATTTGAGCATCGGGATTTGGCCCTACTGTAAAACCATCGAATGGAGTAGAAATACCCTGAATTACTTTACCCAATAGATAAGGCTCGCATTCTGGATGAAAAACAGACCATATATCATACATCGCTGCTGAAGTATGCCACAGATTTCTTGCATGTACGGTAGGGCGAGCGAGATCATTTCTGATAGACTCCAAAAGCACCTCGTTCCACTCTTGAGCTATACTGTGATCTTGGGAAGTACTGACAGCAGGTAGAGTAAAAATAAAACAAGCGGAAAGTATACAGGTTTTTAAAAATGACTTCATAAAACTTTATACTGGTTAAGGTAATGTATTTGCAAAAATAACAATATGTCATTAAGCAAACACTTATTTGCATGTCTAAATCAGCCCATGGTACTTTAATAAGACTCTAAAAAGTTGTATTTCCCCATATAGACCGATCAATTTTTACAACTTAATCTAATAATTAACCATTCTTACCATAGTCTATATCGATTTTGGGCTATCATTGCTGCGTCATGAATGAAAATTTTAAGAATACTAAAAAAGACTACCTCGCTATATTGACTCAATGTATAGAGTTAGAACAGGAAGAAGAGAAGAAGCAATATCATGCCTTGTCAAAATACTTAAATCATCAGGATAAGATTAAATCAGGAGTCCTATTGAAAGGTTTGCTGTGTATACGTAAATATTTTGCCGCTGGAGATCAACAGGAATTAGAATTTGAATATCATGTTTCCATAGGTAGGTCATCTAAATTTAGAGTTGGTATGGCCTGTACCCTATCTAGCCCAGATGATGAATCTTCTGCTAAGGCGACTGTCTCTTTTTTGAGATCAAAAACCATCAAAGTATTATTGCATAGTGATGCAGATATTGATTGGGTAAGAGCAGAACGAGGTAAATATAATCTAGAAACAATCTATGATAATCGCCCCTATCAAGTGATGCTCAATGCGATTCGAGGGTTAGAAGAAACTAATCGTACAGAATTGAATGAACTCATCCAAATCTGTGCTGGATCAGATATTCGAGAAACTTCTCTGGCTACGACCTCTTCCCTAGATTCTTTTCAAATACACTCACTCAATAAGAGCCAAAACGCCTCTATTGTCAAATGCCTAAATAGCCCGTTTGTAAGCGTCATTCATGGCCCTCCAGGCACTGGAAAGACCACTACAATTATCGAGCTAGTCAGAGCACTGCGTATTCGTCAGCAAAAAGTACTGGTTACAGCATCTAGCAATAATGCAGTAGATCTGGTAGCTGAAGGCCTCTTACATAGACAAGTGGAGGTATTACGGATTGGAAATATTGCTAGAGTTAGTGATACTCTCATAGAGTCTACGCTAAACGAGAAGGTCAAAAACCATAAAGATTGGACTAGAATAAAACAGATCAAAATAGAGGCTGAAGAAGCAAGGAAAGCAGCTGGAAAATGGAAACGGTCCTTTGGTGAAGATGAACGACGCCAACGTCAATCCATGTATCAGGAGTATAAAGAACTCAAAAAATGGTCAAAAGATCTAGAGCATAAAATAACAACTGATATCATCGATAGAGCGCCGGTCGTAGCAACTACTTTGATCGGTGCTAGTCACCACTCTATCACAGATATTATTTACGATTATGTGATAATCGATGAAGCATCTCAAGCATTGGAGCCCGAATGCTGGAATGTAATTTTGAAAGCCAAGAAAATAATCTTAGTTGGAGATCATAAGCAGCTACCTCCCACCATCAAGAGTCAAAAGGCGAAACAAGAAGGACTAGAATTAACTCTTTTGGATAAACTGATGAGCCACAGAGAATTAAGCTCGTTTCTAGATACTCAATACCGGATGCACCCGATGATACTCGCTTTTCCCAATGACCAGTTTTACCAGGGACTTCTACAATCGGCAAGAGATCCAAAAAGCTATTCTGTAAAAACTATACCTGCATTGCTGCATATAGATACTTGTGGTTGTGGGTTTGAAGAAAAAATGAATAAACATACTCGATCATATTATAATGATGGGGAGTTTTTCATCCTGAGAGAGTTTATATATCGGCATCTCGAAGACTTACAGACGGCTACCGTAGGTATCATGGCGCCATATGCAGAGCAAGTCAGATACCTCAGAAGTCAATTTCAAAAAGATGAAAAGCTCTCCACCTTGCAGGCCGACATTGATAGTATTGATGGTTTTCAAGGACGAGAGCGAGAAGTGATATTTTTATTATTCACTAGATCTAATGATCGTAGCGAGATCGGTTTTCTCAAAGATAAAAGAAGACTCAATGTGGCGTTGACAAGAGCTAAAGATCATTTGATAACTATTGGTGACTCCGCTACATTGGCAAGTGACCATAGCTATATCAAGCTTATCAACCATGTAGAAGAAAATGAAAGTTATAGCTCTGCTTATGGGTACATGTATTAGAATAAATTTTAATATAACATAACGAAGACTAGTCTGTTATATTTTGTATCAACACCTTTCTTGCAAATTTTATTTCTCCATTGTGTATCTATGAAAAAAATTATGTAACTTTTGAAATCTAAAAGATCATTATAAATGTTTAATGATTGAATTTAATTGAAAACTAAATTGACATACATGGATATTAAAATTGAAAGAAATGCATCCACAGATGCAAGTGCTAATGGTTTTGAGTCTTATGCGAAAGAGAGGATACAAAAGTATTTTGATCATTATCCCTTTTTGCAGTCTATTCAAATATATTTACGAGGTAAAAAACATCCAACTAAAAAAGTCAAATTACAAATGAACCTCAAGGGAAAAGAAATTTTCTCCGAGGCAAAAGGGCTCCAACACCACGATGCATTTGATAATGCTCTGGTTAAAGTCGCCTCTCAGCTCGCTAAGTATAAATCCAAACATTACTACGCAGCTTAAGAAAAAGAAAAAAATGCCGTCTAGACTTTCTAGATGGCATTTT
>JAHDGW010000025.1:0-9983 GCA_020631635.1 Saprospiraceae bacterium | reverse complement strand
TAAATAAAATCTTCTGATGGCTAAAAATAACACGGCTTCTTTCGTACTTCGCTTTACTCAAAAGATCTTTGATAGAGAGGACGGTCAGCCTGATCTGCAATGGCGAGGCAATATCACCCATGTACAAGAAGGTGAAGATTCCAATTTTAAGGACTTTGAGGATGCTATGCTATTCATGCAATCACGACTAGATGCCTTAACCAAGAAGACAACAAAAAATAAATCTAAAGAAGAGCAAACCGGATTATTGCAGAAGAGCTTTGGTATTTGGAAAAAAGTATCTCGTGATTACCCAAAACTTATCAAAGAAGTCATCAAGGATCCGAAAGCTCAAGTAGGTCAGCTCCAAGAGCAAATACAAGAAGGAATAAGTAATGTGACTGAAGAAATCAATGATCGCTTAGAGTTAGATTCATGGCGAGGTCCATCAAAAAATGATTTCAAACAATTGCAGATGCAGATGGATATGATGATGAGCAAACTACAAGCCCTAGACGCAAAGATTGAAGGTAGAGAGAACGACAAGTAATGATCACTAGCTGTTCTAGTCTTTCAGAAATTCAAAATTTCAAATCCAAATCTGATCTCCAAGTATACACTCTGGGGCAGTTTAAGGTTACCCGGCAAGCAGAAGAAATTTCGCCCAAAGCCTGGGGTCGAGACAAGGCTATCCAATTATTTCAATACCTTCTTGCCAACTCCAATGCTAAACATATTCATAAAGAAAAGATAATCGATCGCCTATGGGAAGATCAAGATATGGATGATGGTAATCGAGATTTTAAAATTGCTTTACATGGAATCAACAAAGCATTGGAACCCGAGCGTAAGTCTAGATCTGAGCCCACCTATCTCATGCGACAAGGTATAAGTTACTCTCTAAATCAAAATCGAATATGGATAGATAGCGTTGCCCTACAACATACCATAAGTCTAGCTCATAATGAATCAGATCCTGATCGCAGGATAGAATTGTTTTATTATGCCAATTCAATATATCAAGGCATATTCCTTCCCAACCGTATATATGAGGATTGGAGCTCTATGTATCGTGAAAACCTACAGGTACTCTTTCTTAATGCGACGATCGATTTAGCAGAAATATCTGTACGTCACGATGCCACAGAAACTATACGTCTGACGCAGCAAGCACTAGAGATAGATCCCTCCTGGGAGGATGCCTATGCCCTCGCCATCAAGGCTTACATCAGCAAGGGAAATCGTCCTATGGCCATCAAAACATATAAAAAATGTAAAGACGTACTCTGGAAAGAATTTGAACTCGAACCTTTACCAGAAACAAGCAAGCTGATCACAGATATTAGCTGACGCAACTCTAGTGTAACTCATCTGTAACTCGGCCTATTTATATTTGTATCAAAATTACAAATCATGGCAAAGAGCACTAAAAAACCAGAAGGACTTCACAAAATGAAGGACAATGTTATGACTACCGCTAAGAGCATTCATAATAATGTATTGACTACAACAGAAGATCTATTAGATGGTACTATCACGACTACCGAGCGGTTTCAAAAGCTTGCAGTGAAGAGTATTAAAAAAACAGAACCAATAGTAGAAAAGCAAGTCAATATGTTTTTTGATACAGCCGAAGAGGTTTTTCAACAATTTGACAAAACTAGCACTAGGTTTCAAAAGCTTCTAGGTATTGAAGATCAGGTGGCAAAGTTTAAAAAATATGTAACGAAAACTACGAAGTCGTCAGCAGAGTACATAGAGTCTACTACAGAAAAGATAGTGAAGAGTAGTAAAGAAATAGCAGAGCAGGTAGAAAATCGAGTAGAGGATATCAAAGATACGATCAATAAAGCTTCAGAAAAGGTACAGGCTGATTTCAAAAAAGGAATGACTGCAACTGAAAAAGAAGTCAAAAAGACGAAAGCTACCGCAACTAAAGCGGCTAAAAATACTACAAAAGCAGCAACAAAAGCGGCTGCCAAATCAGTAAAAACTGCCAAGAAAGAAGTATCTAAAGCCATAAATACTGGTCTAGAATCTATCAAAGGAATCGGTCCTAAAATGCAATCAATATTAGCTGAGGCAGGCATCAAAGATGTAAATGATCTTGCAAATGCAGATGCGAAAAATATCAAAGAAGTACTTTCAAAAGTAAGTAATAGGTATGCATCTTACGACCCACAACCATGGATCAACGATGCAAAAAAATCACTAAAGTAATCACCCATTAAATAAGATATAGCTATGGCAACTAAGAAGAATACAAAAAATACATTCGACTGGAATAAAAACTACAACGCAATCAAAACTTCAAGTAAAGAGGTAAGTGATTTTGTTTATAAAACTTCAGAAGAAGTGGTAGACTCCGCCATCGAGAGATCTGCACAATGGCAAGATCTAGGAGCAAAAGCAATCAAAGGTGGTCTGAAAGTAGCTGAGAAGCAACAAGATATCATGTTTGATACACTAGAAATGGTAAAAGGACAAGTAGAACTTGGAACAAAAAGATTCAAAAAGCTATTTAGCTTGAATTAAGATTATAGTTAGACGATTAGTTAGTGAGCCGGGTCAAATTATAGTTTTGATTCGGCTTTTTTATACCTGAATATTTAGAATCTAAATCTAATCTATTGTTAGATTTACATTAAGCGACACAAAAACTGGAGTTAATTCAGTTTTTAAGAATAAAGTATCTTGAATACGCAGACCAAAACATACACTGAAAAACCCAAATTCATTTGGGCAATCACCGAAGGCTCTCGAGCCTTGTTTGAGTTAGCCAGCTTTCTCCCCTATTCTGTTTCGAGATATTATCACAAAAAAGGTGATGGACATCCTGTATTGATTATACCAGGCTTTATGGCAACAGACACTAGTACTGTACCTTTGAGAAGCTTCATACTTAAGTTAGGTTACCAGGTATATGGCTGGGGGGCGGGCCGTAATTATGCAAGCCAAGAGTATCTAGACCTGCTGACCCAAAAAATCGACCATCTATATGATAAACATGGTGAAGAAATAAGTATCATAGGATGGAGCCTTGGAGGTGTATTTGCCAGACAAATTGCCAAAGCAAGATCAAATAAAGTGAGACAAGTCATTACGCTAGGTTCGCCTTTCAAAGGAGTCACTATCTCCAATAATGCAAAGTGGATGTATGACTTCATCACTCGTGATACCGGCGGTGCCGATCCAGAATTATTGGAAGATATACCGCATCCAGCACCTGTCCCAACCACGGCCATTTACTCTAAAGAGGATGGGGTCGTACCATGGCAGCTATGTATGGAAGAAGTAGAAAATGCGATACATCAAAATGTACAAGTCAGAGGAAGCCATCTTGGTCTAGGAGTCAATCCTTCAGTGCTCAATATCATTGCAGATCGACTTATGTACAGAGAAGAAAACTGGCAGCCCTTTGAGCCCAATAACTTAATGGAGGACTGGTTTTTATATCCGTCACTTTAGCACTTATTCTTGTTTAGCATCTTACGAGATATACTTTTATAATATTTCAAAGACTTCATCGACGGTATCGTCTTTATTAGACTATGAAGTGCTTATATTTAGCATATCAGATAAGTAGATTATGATCAATAAAGTTTTGGACCAGTTCAATATCGATAATTTAGAATCCCTATCTGGGATGGATGCTACTTTTCTCTATGGAGAGACAGAAACAAGCCCTATGCACGTAGGCAGTGTTGCTATTATTGAAGGAGAATTGGATTTTAAAACCTTTAAAAACACTATTGCTAGTCGCATCCATCAGATCCCAAAGTTGAGAAAACGGTTGATGACTATCCCGATGAGTATCGACTATCCTTATTGGGCCGATGACCCTAACTTTGATATCGATCTACATATCAGGCATGTGGCCCTACCTAAACCAGGCGGATGGAAACAACTACGCCGTATGGCATCCCGCATATTTAGTGATCCACTAGATCAATCAAGACCACTATGGTCATTTACCTTTGTCGAGGGATTGGATAATCTGTCTCAAGTCAAATCAGGCAGTGTCGCAGTGATTTCTAAAATACATCATGTGGCCGTAGATGGTGTTGCAGGAGCAAGCTTATTGGCCATACTTTTTGACTTGAGCCCTAAAGCACCGGCGCTGAAGGAAGCGCCACCATACAATCCTGATCCACTTCCTAATGAGCTTGCACTTTTAGCGAAAAGTAGCCTCTCTTTTGCACAGAAACCCTTAAAATTTCCTAAGCTCATACAGAGTGCATTGGCATCAACGGTAAAAGCTGGTTTTTTGACAAGAGTACAACACCTCGATCTACCTACGGCACCCTTTACCGCACCAAAAACTCCGCTAAACGGAATAATCGCCGCTCGTCGAAAATGGAATACCACAATACTGTCTTTAGATCGAGTAAAGGCACTCCGAAAAATCATGGGTACTACACTTAATGATATCATTTTAGCAATCTGTGCGGGTGCCCTGAGGAGATACCTTTTAGAAAAAAATAAGCTGCCTAAAAAGCCTCTAGTGGCTATGGTACCTATTTCGACTAGAGATCGTCAAAATCAAGAACAAACTGGCAATCAACTTTCAGCAATGTTGGTTCAACTTGCTACTCATATCGAAGACCCAATAGAACGCCTTGAAACGATCTATGAAAATACAATAAAGGGTAAAACCTATCAAGGTGCCATGGGAGCCAAAAATCTCACCAATCTTGCAGAGATGGTACCTTTTGGGATCGCCAATCAGGCCGCTCGACTGTATACTAGATACAATGTAGCAAAATTACATAATCCTGTATTTAATGTAGTCATCACTAACGTACCCGGTCCTCAAATGCCTATCTACCTAGGCGGTCATAAGCTCCACTCTATCATGGGCATGGCACCTATCATCGATGGTATGGGACTAATCATCACCGTATTGAGCTATAATGGCTCTATCACGATAAGCCCTACAAGCGACATCAATTCGATGCCAGATCTGGATGTATTCAGTGATTTTATGTTGGAAGAAGCCAATCTGCTGGAGGAGCATATTCACGAATATGCTAAAAATAAGAAGAAGGAAAAACAAAAAGGACCTACTCCAGAGGTCGTAGATACCATCATAGATCGTTCCTTAGATCATGTCAAGAAACAACTTAAAGCCAATCCAGAAATTGGCAATAATTTGAGTGGTACAATACAGTTCTTAGTCAAAGGTAGTGAAGCTGGAAACTTCTATTTTCGATCATCTAAAGAACGAGTGATCATCAGAAAAAGCCGAGCGAAAGATGCCAATATCAGCATTACTTTAAAAGCAAAATACCTAGAACCACTTATGAACGCCAAACTGGATGTACATGAAGCTATTATACAAGGTAGACTTTTATATACAGGTGATGAAAAAATGATTGATCAACTGGAGCAGTTGCTTTTAGGCGTTAATGGGTAATTTTGAATAATAAAGTTATTTGGTGATCTTCAGGTCCCGAATATTATTTTTCCTGGTCACAATTTTTAACCCATAGTTAAAATAAAGATCCTCGATTTCTGCAATAAATTCTTCATCAAACGTAGAAGCATCCTGTGATATGCTACCATCTTTAGCTATTCCAAAATAGTCATAAGAGTTGGCAACCTTAAGGTGAAACGTACCAGACTTATGTGCATTTTTAAAATTGTAGAAATACTTTCTAAGCTGTGATTGATAAGTATCTAAATAGATCTCTTCTCTTAATGCTAGGTTAAGTTTGGGTTGATGTGAAAGCATTTCATCAAAATAGACGAACGATCCATGAAGATGGTAGACTGTCTCTGTCATATATATCTTATTTGTGCATTCCAAAATAGTCTGTGCATCTTGGCTATAGTTATTTTTATAATAGCTATCAATCAAATCAGCAAACTTTTTAGCCGGAAAAAAACCACGTTTTACATCACGATATATTGGTTCTATCCAATCAGCATTAGGGTACCGTGAATTATGAAGTAAGGTCAAATAAATAGCATTCATGCCGTCACTATGAACTGTCCTCTCTGAAATTTCTGGATAATTACGATACAGCTCTAACAGATCAGGAAGGTTAGAAGAGACTATCTCTAAAAGTGCGGATGCATCCAGTTGACGATTATTTGTTTGATCTCTTTCGTCTATCATATTTAACTCGGTCAATAAAGTAGAATCTATATCAAAATAAGAAGCGGCACTGTATTCTTCAGCTAAAAGCAACTCACGTAGACTCGCATTATTATACGCAGGATTATACTCAGCCAAACTTTCAAATCTAAATTTCATATCATCTGCACTTGCATTGTTAGCCCGATAATAGTAAAGCAATGCTTGTTGATCCATCAGCCCTGGAAATTTCCGCAAACACTTATAAGCGTTAGCATTATCTAGGATGAAAGGACGATGATATTGGAATGCTTTGGCATAAGAAGAAAATGCCTGCTTAAGATTATGCTGCAAAAGATAGTACTCTGCTCGGTGGATATGCTGATAGTACTTATAAATATTCTCCTCCTGCGGATATTGCTTCTGCAGATTTTGGAGCTTTTTTGTGATATCATTTCCATGATTTTTCTTCTTGGGATGATTAGGAGCTGATTGCTTAGGTCTTTTTAAAAGTTCGATACCTTCTCGCCTCAAACGATGATACTCTTCTTTAGAAATCTCTACTAGTGATATAGCATCAAATGCATAACCAAATCTAGCATCTAATGCAAAAAGAGAACTCGAACAATAAGAGTTAAGTGGCTTATCGTTACCAATAAGTAAATAGTGCAAGTCCTCCTTGGGGGCGAAGATACCTCCACCTCCATTGACACCCAGCTCAACAAAATCGTTGCTGTATAAATCTAGCTTTCCTTGATCAAAAGCTTCCAATCCTGATTTAGCTAAGATCCTGTCTCCAATTTTCTCTTTAAAGCTTTTCAGAACATAAAAGTCAGGTAATTTATGTGCTACCGGCATGTAGTCAAATCTCAGACGGTAATACCTTCCATTTCGCAATGGTTTGTTAAGCTTATACTCAAAAACACGAGGATCAGAATGGAAGCTTAAAAGACTTTTCTTACCAGCAATGGAAGTAACTGTATCTTCTTTAGATACCAATAGTAAGCGATTATAATCTTTAACCAATGCGCCACTTTTATCAAGGACATTGGAGTTCCAACCAGGATAATTAATTCCATCGTTTAAAATTCGATAATCTTCAAAATCTCCATTGGAAATCAGATTTTGAGTATTGACGGTAAGTACAATTAATAGCAGGCTAAGCGTAAAACATAATCTTTTCATGGATAGATAGGTTATCAATACAACAACTCTTAAACGATGTTACTCAAAGCTATATTTCAAACTTCTCCAACCTTATCACATCACCAGGCATCATAACTGAGATATTCATATTTCCTATCCGTATTCTCACTAGTCGTAAAGTAGGATATCCAACTGCGGCCGTCATTTTACGGACTTGACGAAACTTGCCTTCTCTTATGGTCATCGAAATCCAACTCGTGGGGCCATGACGATCATCGCGTACTTTTCTTGATCGATCTGGTAGTCCTGGAGGACTTTCAAGAATACTAGCTTGGCAAGGTAATGTAGTATATTTGGATTTGTTTACACTTATGATTACGCCATGTCGTAACTGGTCAAGAGCTTCCGCAGTAATTATACCGTCTACTTGTACATAGTACTCTTTCTCCACTTTTCTGCTTCTTACATATTCACTTACTTGACCATCCGTAGTCAGTAATAACAATCCCTCGGAAGCTTCATCTAACCTACCAATCGCCATGGTACCTTCTGGAAATTCACCGAGAGCCCCGAGTAAATTCTTATTCCTTCTACGGGTTTGATTATTGACAAATTGCGATAGATAGCCGAAAGGTTTGTATATCACAAAATGTCGATGGATGCGTTCATCTGGCATAGTGGCTCGTACCAAATTTATTTGCCATCCCACATCAAAAATGCCTTAATGAAGAGCTCGATATCTCCATCGAGTACGGCATCCGTATTTCTATTTTCAGCTTTCGTTCGGTGATCTTTGACACGTCGATCATCCAGTACATAAGACCTGATTTGCGATCCCCACTCATTTTTCATTTTCTCTGCTTCGATGGCACCTTTCTCTTCTAGTTGACGTTCTATTTCCTTTTGATACAATCGAGATTTGAGCATCTTAATCGCTTTTTCTCTATTGAGGTGTTGTGATCGCTCTTGCTGGCATTCTACCACAATACCCGATGGCAAGTGACGTACTCGTACGGCTGATTCTGTTTTATTGACATGCTGTCCTCCCGCACCAGAAGCTCTGAAAGTATCCCAATCTAGATCTGCGGGGTTGACTTCTATTTCTATAGAATCATCGACCACAGGATGCACAAATACAGAAGCAAAAGAAGTCATCCTTTTACCCTGTGAGTTAAAAGGGCTTACCCGAACGAGACGATGCACTCCATTTTCACTTTTCAGCATCCCATAGGCATAGTCTCCCAAGATTTCTAATTCTACTGATTTTACTCCAGCAACATCACCATCCACTCGATTGACTTCTGATACTTTAAAGTCATTTTTCTCGCCATACATGACATACATACGATAAAGCATCTCGGCCCAATCGCATGCCTCTGTACCGCCTGCACCGGCATTTATTTCTATAGTACAACCGAGCTGATCTTGCTCTGACCTTAAGGTTGATCGAAACTCAACATCCTCGAGATAGTCCAAGACTTGCTGATACTTAGTCGCTACTTCTTCTTCGGTAAGTTCACCGGCCTTATGGAATTCATCCATCATCTCCACTTCATCTACTTCTTCTGAAATAGCCGTAAACCTCTCCACCCAATTTTTATTGAGCTTTAATTCCTTCAGGATTGTTTGTGCTTTTTTGGAATCATTCCAAAAATCTGGATCAAGAGATAATTGCTCTTGTTCCTCTATTTTTAATAAGCGCTGATCGATGTCAAAGATACCTCCTTATCGATGCCAATCGCTTCTGCAAATCTTTGAATTGATCTGTAGTCATTGTCCTGCTTTCGTTAAGAAAATATTTTTTACTCCTGTAGTTCTACATAGAATACAAGCTCAGATTTTGCTGGTATTGATGGTGGTCTTCCACTCTCCCCATAAGCCATCTGGTATGGTATAAATAATGTAGCCTTAGATCCGCGTGGGATTCTCTGAAATCCTACATCCCAACCATCAATGGCTCCTCGCTGGCCCAAGGTAAATGTATAAGGTGTTCCTCTTTTGTATGAGTTATCAAACATAGAACCATCAGAAGCAAGTACTCCATAATAATGTTACACTTTCGCCAGACTGCCCGATTGCACCTTCTCCTTTTTCGTGTATCACGTATTTTAGACCTGATTCATCGGTTACTATCTTATCGTTGAGTGCCCCAGCTTTATACTCAGCTAGTGTTGTTGCCGTAAATGCTGCAATTTCACCTTCTTTAGCCTGAGATGCTGCCATATCTGCTTTCATCTTTTCTCTTTGCTCCTCTACCTGCTTATCATAGTCCGCTTTTACTTTTACATCTCTTAGCATGATTTCATATATGATATGATCAAAGTCTTTCAACTGGCTTCCAGCATTAGGGATACTATCCAGAGGAATTTTTAAAGTAGCACTATCCCCTACTGTCAAGTTGGCTAATACATCCGAGATAGGATTAGGTCGCTGACCTTCGCCTGTACCACTAGGTATCTCAATGACTGGCATTTGCTCGAGATTTCTCATAGATTGTAGCACCTCGCCATTAGGGTCTTTAATTTCCATTTCGAAATATGCATAATCACCTGGCTTTGGCTGAGTCAGTTGGTCTCCTCCTTGGTGTATGGTATACTCAAATCCCTCGCTCGTCTTTGAAGGACCACTCGGAGTGCATGCGAATAATAATGAGGCTATTGATAAAATCAATGTATGTTTTAAAATTTTCATCTTGTAGGTTTATACTTCTTTATTTACGTATCGGGGTAATACCCTTTTGAATTTATTAATTACATCTTCGGGCATATGCCGCTCCGCC
>JAHDGW010000387.1 GCA_020631635.1 Saprospiraceae bacterium | reverse complement strand
GATACCGATCATGATCGGTAGTGCTGCTCAGAATATCATTGTACTTTGTGATAACGTATTTTTGTACCACTATGGTGGTGAAAACTCTTATGATTTTGGAGCCATAGCCTTAGTAGGTGTTTTTTATCTGGTGATTGCCTCCATAGGTTATGGTTTCAGTCGTGGAGGTCAGATTATCATAGCGAGACGGTATGGGGAGCGTGACTATGATGGGCTACGTAAAAGTTTTCATTCCCTATTTGCATTTGAGTTTATTCTGGCTCTTATTCTATTCTTGTTATTACAGTATGGCTCACCTTATTTTTTCGACTTTTTCGTCGATTCGGAGGAATACTACCAGAGATGTCTCGACTATATATATCCTAGGTCCTATGGTATATTCTTTAGTTACCTCGGGGTAAGTCTTATTGCTTTATATACAGGGATCGCGAGGACTAAATTTATTCTCATTGATACGGTGGTATTGGTGTTGACAAATATTATTTTAAACTATATCCTGATCTTTGGTTTTGGCTCTATCAAGCCCATGGGTATCGAGGGAGCAGGACTGGCATCTACGATTGCAGAAGTCATTGCATTTTTTGTATTTCTAGGCTACGTAGTGATAGATCAAAGGAAGCGTACGATCAATATTTTTCAGTTTACTAAAATTGATTTCTCGATTATCAAACAGGTATATGACCGATCGATGCCGATAGTCATTCAGGCTATTTTTGGTTTAGGTAGTTGGTTTGTATTCTTTGCATTGATAGAACAACATATGGGTGCAGAAGCGCTGGATTCTTCAAATTTGGTCAGAAATGTATATCTGCTATTGTCGATACCGTGCTGGGGTTTTTCGGCAGGAATCAATACGCTGGTCAGCAATTTTATAGGACAAAATAAGAGACAGGCAGTATTGCCTATCATAAAGAGAACAGCCTTCTTAAATATCCTTATCACCTTAGCCTTTGCCATTCCGATTGCTATATGGCCAGAGACTTTACTTTACCCCATATTTGGTAAAGAGGATATGAGTATGATTATTCATGCCCATGATACATTGATTATGTTGGTGCCTATCATGGCAATATTTGGTTTTGGCTCCATAATGATGAACGGTATGATGGGTATCGGCGTCACGGATAAGGTCATGTATATACAGATGGCAGCCACTTGTGTTTACCTGTTATTTGCCTATATGAGTATCGTTGTTTTTTCAGCACCTACGGTTATCGCTTGGAGTGTTGAGTTGGTATATTGGGGTTTTATACTTCTTTTATGTTACTTGTATATTAGGAAAAAATCTTGGTACTCTTTTAGGGTATAAGAGTCTACGTTCACAGTATTTTCAAATCATATATAAGTAGCTTATTATATAAAACTTACTCGCTCTTAGGGGGCTGTAAGAATCAATGCTTAGACCTTGTATATAAGGCAGTTATAGTCCCATATTTCTATATCTTTGCTTGCATGAGGCTCCAAAATATCGAGATAAAAGGCTTCAAAAGTTTTGCCAACCAAACCATACTCAACTTCAATGAGCAGGTAACGGGTGTAGTAGGTCCTAACGGAAGTGGAAAGTCTAATATAGTCGATGCCATACGATGGGTTCTAGGAGAGCAAAAAGGAAGAGAGCTCAGACTAGATCAGATGTCTGATGTCATTTTCAATGGTACAAAGTCACGTAAAGCTGGTGGTGTTGCTCAAGTATCACTAACTTTTGACAACAATAAAGGAATACTTCCTACCGAGTATAATCAACTTACCGTAAGTAGGCTTTTATACCGCAATGGAGATTCCGAGTATCGTCTCAATAATGTCTCGTGTAGACTTAAGGATATCAAGAGTCTATTAATGGATACGGGCATTGGGTCTAACTCATATGCCATCATAGCTCTCGGCATGGTGGATGATATCTTGCAGGATAAAGAACAAGCTCGACGCAAGATGTTTGAGCAAGCCGCAGGTATCTCAAAGTTTAAAATTAGAAAAAGGGAAACCGTCAATAAACTAAAATTGACCAATGCAGACCTCGATAGAGTGGAAGACCTGTTACATGAAATTGCAGAAAATCTAAAAGCTTTAGAAAAGCAAGCCAAAAAAGCAGAGAAATACCTTAAGCTCAAAGAAGATTATCAGAATAAAAGTATTATCTGTGCTAAACTTGAACTAGAGCAACTCAAGGAAAGCTATGAATCCTTAAAAACAAAAATCAGAGAAGAGCAAGACCTAT
>JAHDGW010000024.1 GCA_020631635.1 Saprospiraceae bacterium | reverse complement strand
ATTTTTAACGCAGATATTGGATATAGTTCATATCAGACATGCGTCATTTTATATTATAAATGGTATTACTCTTATTTTATTCCCTCGGACTTACAAAACCCTCAATATATAGTTTCCATACTGATGGCTCAGTATTTGCCGTAACAGCCACTACACTAGTCTGTGCTCCTATTTTTTCATCACTATTGAAAACGATATCTATATTCCCTTTGAGGCGCAATGGCTTCTTTTGGATAATAGGGAAATGTACAACCGCAGGAAACCTTTACATCTTTGATAAAAAGATCATGTTCTCCTATATTGGTAAATTTAAAACTGTGCCTAATCGTATCGCCTTGAGTAATGGTATCATAATTGAAAAAATTTCTTCTGAATACCATTTCTGTATTTATAATTTTCTTGGGAGCAGGTTTTACGATTCTCTTCGTCTTTGTACGTACAGGCTTACTTACTGGTCTAGTTTCTGCCTTAGACTTTGGCATTGTCTTGGGCTTAGGCTTAGGTTTTATTTTTTCTTTTGGTTTGACTTGCACCTTTGGTTTGGAGGTAGGTTTTATTGATTTCTTAGGCGCTTCACTCTTCTCTTTTACTGACTCTAAGGAGTCTGACTTTACATTAGTAGTAGCTTTTTCTGATATACTTTTTTCCTTAACGGCGACGTGCTTCACTTCACTACTCTCTTTCGATAGGGGAACCACTTTAGCTTGTTGATCCCCACATGAGGTCAGACATAAAATTGTCGCTAACCCTAGGGCCTTTGTAAATCCTAATCTTGAATTGATATTACTCATACTAACGTAATACTGAAAAACTATTTGATATACTGTAGTCATTGCCTAAGCAACTATATTCTATTTTATATACATACATCCCTGGATTGATCTGATTTCCTCCTATACTGCCGTCCCACGATATGGCTTTATCGCTTGTTTCAAATACCTTTTGGCCCCAGCGATCATATATTTCAAACCGTTTTAGATCATCAACAATAAACCCATTACTAATACCATAGCGATCGTTGAGCATATCACCATTAGGAGTGAACGCAGTAGGTAACAAAAGCCCCTCACAATCCAATGAATCACGATTGATAACATTGATCCTAAGTGTATCATTAATAATACAGCTAGTATTGGCTAATCTCACAGAGTATATCGTGGATACTTCAGGAGTTGCAGTGGGCTCAAGTATCGTATCGTCACTTAGACCATCCGCAGGTTGCCATTGGATGATATCTGCGCATGAAGGCCCCATAGTAATCGGTACTACATCTCCCAAAAATATCGTGGTATCCTGAGTTAATATCTGATCGGGACGACGATAATATGCTTGTATATCTGAAGCCCCTGCTGAGGTACTAAATAACTCTATTTCATCCAAGCTACCATTGAAAGTTTCTTCGCCAATATTCGATCCCTGATCAGAGGCAATAATGATGGTTGTGTCTTGCCTAAATTGAAGTTCCTTAGATGAAAGTATGTCATCTTTCAGCTCACCATTAACATACAAGAGGTAAGTACGTCCCTGTTTGGTAAGTACAACATGATTCCAACATTGATCAGTATCCAAATCAGCACTCAAGTCAAGAAAACTCGCGGGAGTCTCCGCCATCTGAACACTGACAGTCTGCTGTACAGGTAAGTATTTGATATTAAAGAAAGAGTCTACGCTTATACCTTTACGTAAAGTCATAATCGCTGCAGGGGTAGTATTATTACCTATTTGCATATAAAAACTCAAGGTAAAATCTCTGTTAAAAAAGTCATTGATACTTAGTGGCATCACTAATCGATCAGCGGCAGAATTAAATTCAATTCCTTGATCAACAACTCCACAAACACAATTCATATTAGAGCCCAATAGGTCACTATGAAGACCACTATCATCTGCATAATCACAACCATCAAATGAATAGGACATAACCTCCGAATCTACAAAAGAAACGGCTTGACTATGAGCCCACGGACTCATTACTGCAATAAAAATGACTACTAAATATCGTTTCATAAGATACAAAGATACGAGTACTTTATGTAGTGACGGTAAAACATCAAAGAGGATACATTAAAAAAGGGTCTATCTGCTCAACTAAGCAAATAGACCCCTCTATTTTCTAAGAACAATAACTTATTGTTTTATAACACGTTTTACGAGTGCTTCACCATCTTGAATGGTTCTTAAAAGATAAATACCTTTAGGTAAATCACTCATTTCAATTTCGCTGCCACTAGACACCGAATGCGTTCTCAAATACTGCCCATGTATACTAATGATATCAATATCTAAGGTCTCCTGATCAAAAAATACGCTGATCGATCCAGACGTTACATTGGGAACTACGTAAAATGATTTACCCCCTTTATCAAACAGAACGCTACGAATCTCACTATACTCATATGCACCATCTTGATCAACTTGTTTCAATCTATAATAGTTGACACCTTGATTAGGTGATTTATCAATGTATAGATAGTCGATCTTTTCCGTTGAGTTTCCTTGTGCTTCAGCAATATGAATAGTTTCGAAATCAATAGAATTTGAACTACGTTCTATTTCAAAGTTCTTACTATTTATTTCATTAGAAGTAACCCATTTTACCAAGGCAACATTATCTCGCTTCTGAACATCAAAATCCAATAATTCTACAGGCAATATGGCGGAAGTACAATCTGCCGGCACAGTAAACATACTCTCAGTAGTACATCCATTAGCATCTGCTACCGTGATAGTATAAGTGCTTCCTGCTGTTAAGCCTGATATATTATCCGCAAGAGATAATGCTATATTGGATGCATCATCATCAGTCCCTGTGACTGTGAAGGGACCCGTACCAGTGGTGACATTCACTACAAATGGATTATCTGGGCAACCTGCATCATCAATAGCAATAGTCATAGGTTCTACAACCTCGATATCCAAAGCAAGCTCAAAAATACAATCAGACGACATACCAGTCTCTCCATTGTCGTAAGCACTACAATCACCACCTAGATAATCAATACCATTACCTGTGGTAGAAGTTTGATAGCCTAGTTCTACAATTCTAATATACAGTTGCTCTCCATCATTAGCTGCGGTTATAGTTTGAGTAAATCCAGAAGCAAGCGTAGAAACAGATGTCGATGACCCAAAAGATATTCCCGATCCATAGCCTGCAACCATGGCTGGGCCTGTGCTATTCGTACCAGAGATCAGCATGCCCATAGTCGGAGCTAGTGTTTGATTATCAATCTGAGTAAAGCTTACAGATAACATATCTCCGTCGCAGATTGTGATCATACCACCGCTTCCACCTAATGCATTTTCTATGGCTAATTCTTCGTCTTCGAGTTGTGTCAAACTTCCTATATCAAATGTTACACCATTGATCGTAAGTTGATATGCTAAAGCATCATTCGCTAATCCAGGTGTTGGAGTATCATCTAAAACGTAAGTAGATCCGTCCCAAGAATATGAAGTAGAACATGCAGTTTCATTACCTAGATCAAACGTACTGTCATAGAAAGAAGCATCAGAAGCTGCTGGAAAAACAATACTACTTGCACTTGGACAAGACCTACCTCCACAACTCTCAGGAATAGACTTATTAATAGGCAATCCCTCTCCGCCTCCCCAGACTACTGCATGGACAGGGTCTGAAAGATCACAAGGATTAAAAATAGCAAGCTGCTCAGCAGGATTATCTAAAGTTATATCACTAATTAAAGTAGGTGAAGAGCATTGAGTTCCATCTTCCCATATTCCCTCAGTACAATTGCATGATGCACAAGAGCTCACATCTAGATCATGGCTATATCCACCATTGGCTGATAGATCATGATTGAGAATATCTCCGACCATTCCATTGGCTGCAAGGTTTGATCCAATCGTATAGTATGTTCCTGCTGTTAATACTGTCCCATCCGGTATTACTACTAAAAACTCTCCGTTAGAAACATAATATCCACTGATATCACAAGTACCAGTTACGCATAATAATTCTATCCACTCCCCAGCAGAAGCATCACCTGACCCTGGATCGGTCTGTATTTCAGATATAATTACATCGGCATCAGTGGGTGCCGAAATAGTAGGTGCAGTGAAAGAACCACAACTAGAGCATGCTCCAGAATACCCAAAAGTGGTAGAACCATCTTGCATATATCCCGGTGAAAAATCTAAAGAAGATCCGAAAGTACTTGAATTGTGTTGCACTAAATTGCCCGTGAAGTCAGGATCCAATGTAAGTGATTGATTACTTCCTCCTTCAGAACCATAGGCTTGATTATTAACACTATTACCGCAAACATCCTTTATACATACATCATCTCCACTATTATTTAAACCAAGACCACCATTAGAAGATACACTTACCAAAGCTCCACTAGCTAATACCGCTCCTGTAGGTGTTCCACCACCAAAAATTACCGCGGCTTGTCCCGGATTTAAGGTAGTCGTAGCTGTACCTATATCTCCTGGAAATAGATGTACTGAACTAATATCTGAACAACCCGCATCATAAATACTCCAACCGCTTATATCAACTACACCACATGTATAATTGATAATCTCAATAAACTCATCATCACCACCGTCTACTACGCCGTCTCCATTGGCATCACCAGTAGATCCATCTGGATCAGCATGTACTTCATTTACTACTACGTTTCCTACTGAAACCTGAATATTTGCTGTACCATCTCCAACAAAGGCAGAACTTGAAAGCGGACCTGCAGATTGAGGATTACTTGCTGCATAAGTGAATGGGCCAAATGATTCTCCACCTATAAATATATTATACGTTGTACCTGCTACGCTTGCAGGATCAGGGTGATCATGTGTCACCGTTGTGATTTCATATAAATTACAATCATTAGTTGCTGCGGTGGTGACCTGTACGTTCGATGCAGGACATATAGGAAGGCTAATTGGCGGGGGACATTCGCCCGGCACAGTAATTACACTGCTTATTGTACTGCTCATAGACATATCAGAATCACAATTACATCTAGTTTGAATTGTAATAGACTGATCATCATCATAACTCGGAATAGAAGCAGACCAAGTCGTTCCGTCTAGACTATATTGCAGCGAAGATCCTGCAGGGCACATAGTTGTAGGGGGATCAATACTTCCTGGAGTATCTTGACCTACAGTACCTCCTGGTGTGGTACATGTGCTTTCTACAACTTGAACATCAAGATCGCCTTCACTTATGGAACTAAAATCAGGACAACCACCACAATTAGCAACCATAGAACCACATATAGTAAATTCATCAAACGCAATAGTCTCACTACCTGAACCTAATGAGACACTCACTTCAATCACTAAGGTAGAAGAAGTACTTCCAGCACCAGCAATTGTTGCAGAAAATGATTGAGAAGATGAACTTAGGTTTGTACCTGCTATTGCGGCTCCAACATTAAATCCAGTGCCTTGTCCGTCCACATCAATGAGAGTCTGCGGTGCACCGCCATCTAAAATAGCGACAACAGTAACATCGTCCGCTGAATCAAATCCCCCTTCACTAGAAGCGAATAAGCCTGTAAAAGTCATATTTTCCCAGCAACTCACATCAACAGTATATGAAAATGTTGCAGGTAAAGTTCCACTTCCACCATCATCGTCCACATCTTCTGCAGCAAAAAAACTACCACAAAAACCCGAATATCCTCCTGAAATATTAGTTCCATCTGTCACACTAAAATGATCGCTAGATCCATCATTAAAAAAAGCAGTCCCTCCTGTAGCGGTTAAATCTGAATTGCTATTAAAAGACTGTTGGTTAATTAATGTTCCTCCTGTACAGGTAACCGGGCAGCCAGCCACTGGTATGCAGTCAGGCGAAACAAGCATTTCCGACAACATGCAATTTGTATTGGATAATGTTAATGTAATATCCGTTCCTTCAGGGATACCAGTTACTGTAATAGTACCATCAGCTGAAATTGAAGATACACTTGCAGTACCAGCACTTGCTAATACACTTAGTGCCTCAGTTTCAGTACCATTAGTATAGCTAAATGTTGCTGTATAAGTATCTGTTCCTGCAGTTTCAGCATCACAAGCAACTGATCCCGCAGTCAAAGAGGCAGTACAGTTTGCTTCAACACTACAAGCTCCAGAAACTGCCGCATCCGCACAAGCTGCAGCTTCAGCGGAATCATAGCATACTAAAAGAACATTATCGATAGTCATATTTTCTGTACTTGCCCACATGGACATAACGATACTCAGATCTACGCTAGTAAGTGAGGCTGGCGGAATAGGGGTGCCATCTGGTAGGTTGGCACCACATATGGCCTGAACTGTAGACCCATTATTAGGAACTGAACAGTCATCTCCAAGTAAAATCGTGTTATTTGTAATGCCACCACCAAAATCTAATTCTGCATATAAGAAATCCCAACATGTATCACATCCGCCCGCTATCGGATCATTGATATCTCCTGCGCATCCACCACATTCATCAACACATTCCAAATTTCCAGTTCCTGAATATCCTACCGAGCTGTAATCGAATGAAAAAGAAATAACATCACATCCTGTCAAATCTAAGCCAGTAACATTAAAGCTAGCAGGCCCATTAGTATCTTGCCCTTCCAGACCGCCATTTTCTACCCATAAGTGATCACCAGTGGTCTGACCTCCAGAGCAACTAGGACAAGTCACACTCCATGCAATGCCATTAGCATCTGTACCAGAGGTAGATTGGTCTGCCTCATCAAAAGTTTCGTAAAAGACATTTGTTCCAATACCTGCTCCACATGGACCATTTTGACTAAATATTTGGAAATAACAAAAGCATAAAACTAAACCAAGTAAAATTCTCTTCATCAGATTGATATTAATTAATAAACAGATCCTTCCTACTCAAGGAGGATTAAAGATTGTTTGCTTAAGGAGACTTCTTGGAAATATGAAATTATAGAAAATGTCAGCCTCTTAGCACTTAGTATAAAAGAGAGTTATCCACCAGTTATTCACATTTTTGATTTAACATATATGTAAGTCAATATCCCCCATATATTCCCTTCACAATATCTCCATTCAAGAAAGCATCTGTATCAATTTGGCTTTGAAGGACAATACCCGAATATTTATTCTCGAGTAATTCAATTGCCATCTGACATAGCGGACCCGCGGTGGTTGTTTGAATTGCCCGTAGCGTTTGATTCCCTACTTTAGATGGCATAACCTTATAAGATTTTTCCACTTGACGAAGTACTCCATTCGCATCCTTACCTTTTACAGAGCTATATACTATCACTACATCATCTTCTACAGATGGTATCGTGTTGAGCATTTCCTTTTCCAATACTTCGATCAAATTTGATCTATCCGTCTGCGCATCGATAAATCGTTTAGCCCAGTCGTAATGTCCCGGGTATCTAAGCGTTTTATAATCAAGGTCTTTGATTCTTCCCGCAAAAAACTCTGGTAAATCTGCTGCACCGCCGCTGGTAAAATTATCTTCATAGGTCTCCCCATCTATAATGATGGTTTCAGCCCCAGATAAAGCTGGTACTTTCATTTTTTTATAATCACGTACAGCATCAGCATCTTTGATATACTCCGTGGCTACTCCTATAGGTGACCAAGTGAATGCATAGAAATGTGGCGCTTGAGCATGTTGACTTAGGGCACCTACCTTCATGGTCATGCTATCGGCCTTATTTATATCGTGCTGTTCCGCAAAATCTTCAAATACTCTACATGCTAGTACATTAATAAATCCTGGCGCTAATCCCGTTTGTAACACAAATCCTCGACTTGCATCCTTTGCCATCTCCATGATCTGCTCCGTCTCTGCTACGTATTCTGTAAGATTGGCATAATGCATATCATGCTTCAATGCCCATGAGGCTAGCTTTGGTGCTTGACTACCCGGAAGACAGTCCAGTATTACATGACAAGCATTCAAAGCAGAGGTAAGTGCTTCATTTACTCCATCAAGAGGCATCAATACAGTCGTGATTTCACAGTCCTTAGTTGCCCCCTCCTGTATGAATATTTTGGCTTGACTTAAGGCATTTTCGCTGATATCTCCTATGTAAATATGTGCTTGTACTCCGTAGTGTTCAGCTAATATAAGTCCTGAAGCTTGTCCTATTCCTCCTGCTCCTGCAATGAATATATGATGCATATGTGTAAGTTATTCGATTTTGCCACAAGCTATTAAAAAACTAAAAATATTAGCCTTGAATTAAATCAAAATATAGACGACTTATCTATCTGCAAAACAATGAGCTATGTATTTATAAAATCAATATCTAATTCAATTAGCACATTTACAGGTTAAAATATATGTGTAAAAATTGTAATATGTTATTTCCGTCTGTATATTTACAGTCCCAAGAATGGTGTTACTCATTAAATAATACCATAACCGATTTTTATCATGGCTTCTAAAAAGAGTGCAAAGTCACGTAAGCGAAAGCAAGAAAAGAAATCATTTTTACAAGATGAACGAACACCTAAAATACTGGGTGCCCTTTGTATATTTCTATCGGTATATTTGACGATTGCATTTCTCTCTTACATATATACATGGAGAGTAGATCAAGATAAAGTGCTACTTAATTCATGGAATATAATATTTGATGATACCCAAGTAGTACAAAATTGGCTAGGACGCTTAGGCGCCGTAATCTCCAATATGTTTTTCTATTGGGGTTTTGGGTTACCGAGTATTTTTTTCATCGTCATGTTTTCCAAACTAGGAGTTGACTTGATAAGGAAAGCTCCGCTCAAACCATGGTTTGATATGGTTAAAAATGGCTTTCTACTCATGGCCTTCTTATCGCTTATACTAGAGTTTGTGTTCCGTAGCTCCGAATTTACATGGGGTGGAGCATTTGGAGAAAGTACATACTTATGGCTGAGTAGCTTTATCGGTAACATCGGATTATTTGTACTCATCCTATTTACGATGGTATTTGCATCCATCTGGTATTTCAATCCACAACTTGATAATCTAGTCGTAAATACACCATCTGGTGAATTTAGAATCGGTGAATACCTCAATTTTTTAAGACCTCAAGAAGCTGCAAAAGAAGCTGCACCTACTATAAAACCTCAAAAAGAAACACAAGAACAACCTAATTCCCTTAGACCTTTTTATGATAATAGAGAGAGGTCCATCTCAAAAACTGATTTAGATAATGCACAGGATAGTTCGGGTCTCGAATTCGAACTTCCTGAAGCGTTATCGCCTGCAGAGATGAGGAAAAGAAAAGCGAAAGCCACTGCAGCGCCTGCTCAATTTGAGATCAATGATGTAGCTGGCATTTCTATCGATCAAGATAAAGGTGCAGCAGCTCCCTTAGAAAAAGTAGAGGCGCCTAAAACAGAAGAAATCCTTCCGATACAAGAAGAAAATGCGAATCATGTAGAGCCTTATGATCCTACTCTAGATTTATCCAACTATATACCTCCTACTCTGGAGCTACTAGAAGCATACGAGGCATCGAATGTAGAGGTAGATCGGTCAGAGTTAGAGGCTAATAAGGATCAGATCATCAAAACATTGCTCGATTACAAGATACAGATTACTAAAATCCGAGCAACAATCGGACCTACGGTAACGCTATATGAAATCATACCAGCACCAGGTGTAAAAATCAGCAAGATCAAAAATCTTGAAGATGATATTGCACTTAGTTTAGCAGCCTTAGGTATACGTATCATCGCTCCTATCCCAGGAAAAGGAACCATAGGTATAGAAGTACCAAATAAGAAACCACAGATTGTTTCTTTTAGAGAAGTAATCAACTCAGAAAAATATACCAATGCTAAGATGGATCTTCCAATAGCTTTGGGAAAAACGATTAGCAATGAAGTATTTGTAGCAGATTTGGCAAAAATGCCTCACCTCTTGATTGCAGGTGCTACAGGACAGGGTAAGTCAGTAGGTATCAATACTGTATTGATGTCTTTACTGTATAAAAAGCACCCTTCTCAAGTAAAGCTTGTACTGATAGATCCTAAGAAAGTAGAATTATTCCCTTATGCAAGTCTATTCAAGCATTTCCTAGCCTTCTTACCTAATGAAGAGGAGCCTATCGTGACCGATACTGCAAAGGTAGTCATGACGCTTAACTCGCTATGTATAGAGATGGATGCGCGATATGACCTTCTGAAAAAAGCAAGAGCTAGAAACTTAAATGAATACAATGAGAAGTTTACTTCTCGAAGATTGAATCCAAATGATGGTCATAAATTTTTACCATTCATTGTACTGGTCATAGATGAGTTTGCGGATCTAATCATGACGGCTGGTAAAGAGGTAGAAATGCCTATTGCTAGGCTTGCACAGCTTGCCAGAGCGATCGGTATACACTTAATCATTGCTACACAGAGACCATCGGTAAATATTATTACGGGTATCATAAAAGCCAACTTCCCTGCTAGATTAGCATTCAAAGTAACCTCAAAAATTGACTCAAGAACAATTCTTGATCAAGGAGGTGCAGATCAATTGATCGGTCGAGGTGATATGCTATTATCTATCGGAAGTAATACGGTGAGACTACAATGCGCATTTGTGGATACACCTGAAGTAGAGCGAATTATTGATCATATTGGTGATCAACAAGGATTTCCGGAGCCATTTTTCTTACCAGAATACACCACTGATGAAGATAAAGGTATAGACGGATCATCATTAAAAATAAGTGATTTGGATAGTATGTTTGAAGAGGCAGCACGTATCGTAGTAGGAGGTCAGCATGGCTCCACATCAATGCTTCAGCGTAAGCTACAACTAGGTTATAATAGAGCCGGCAGAATCATGGACCAAATGGAATCGCTAGGTATCGTAGGTCCTGCTCAAGGATCAAAACCTAGAGAAGTATTATTTTTCAGCGAAACAGAATTAGATAGCTTTTTACAACAAATGAAAAATAGGTAGTTATACCTAACTACTAATATTGTGTTTTGAGGTTTCTCCATAAAACACGTTCTGAACTGAGCCCCAAATTTTCCAGATTTGGGGCTTTTAATAGAAGGGTAATTTGAATACGCTCACATATGTTTTAAAGAATTCAATACACATTAAAACTTTGCTCAGTATTTAGTACCGGTAATTAATTAACTTTAGATTCTGACAGCTGTACTAATACTAATTTATGAACTCCAAGTATTCTTATCCATTTTCCTTATCGATTATATTTCTTCTTTTTAGCTGTCAGAACGATAAAGTTACTACTCTAGATAAAAGCGAAGATCCTAGATCTCAATCGACTATGGACATGAGTTTAGAACTTCAAAAGATTAATGATACATTAAGACCTTTAGATTCAACTTTTAAAAATTTGGGGAGAGCAAATCATTTCGAAAAATCTGCCAATACTGGTAATATTGGAAAGGATCTATCTATCAAGATGAGAGCAGCTTTCGAATACATAAATGCCGGTCAAAATAAAAAAGCAAAACAACTTTTGAATGAAATTGAGAAGAGTATCAATGGCTTAAGTATTAACAATAAAAATGAAGTTCTTTATCAATTATATGGACTCAGTTCTATTAACAATTTTCGAATAGGTGAATTGCAAAACTGCCTTCACAACCATAGAAATGAGTCCTGCATACTACCCTTCAATGAACAAAGCTTTCATACCATTAAGAATGGAAGCGAGGAGTCTATCGAAATACTTCTAAAGCTTTTAGAAATTAAAGAGACACCAAGTTATAAATGGTTATTAAATATGGCATATATGACTCTGGGTAGATATCCTAAAGATGTGCCAGAGCAATACTTAGTGCCTCTTACCCCCATTGAAGAGGATCTCAAAGTGGCTACATTCAACAATATTAGTTCATCACTCGGGATTGACGATAATCAACTCAGCGGTGGAGTAATTATAGATGATTTCAATGGCGATTTATATTATGACATCATAGTTAGTTCTTGGGATCTCGATGATCAAGTCAAATACTACGTTAATAATGGCGATGGTTCATTTATGGAAAGTCATGAAAAATCTGGTCTAAAGGGTATTACTGGCGGCCTAAATATGACACATGCTGATTATGATAATGATGGAGATCTTGATTTCCTGATTCTACGTGGGGCATGGCTGCATAATGGTAAATACCCAAATTCATTAATTCGAAACAATGGTGATGGAACATTTACGGATGTTACAAAAGAAAGCGGGATATATTCGCTTAATCCTACCCTATCAGCGGCATGGTCTGACTTTAACAATGACGGCCATCTAGATCTATTTGTAGCGAACGAAAGTTTTGCAGATAAAGAAGAAAATCCCTGCGAATTATTCATGAATCAAGGTGATGGAAGCTTTGAGAACGCAGCAAGTTTTTTAGGTGCTGATAAAATTGGAATGATCAAAGGTGTATCGCTAGGCGATATCGATAATGATCATGATATAGATATCTACCTGAGTAATCTAACGGGTGAAAACATAATTCTCCGAAATGATCAAGCCAATAATAAGTATGGTTTAGTTTTCGAAGATATTTCTTCGGACATAAATCTTCCAGGCCCTCAACAGAGTTTTCCAACTTGGTTTTTTGATTATAATAACGATGGAAATCTAGACTTATTTGTTGGTTCATATGCTACTCGATTTTATCAGAATATAACGGAGCAATATCTGCTAGAATTAGAAGGTAAAGCTTTTGAATCTGATGTCCCCCACATCTATAAAAACTTAGGAAATTCAAAGTTTCAAAACATAACTTCTTCATTAGGTCTTAATAAAGCTTGCTTTATTATGGGTGCCGGTTTTGGTGATATAAATAACGATGGTTATCAAGATCTATATTTTGGAACTGGGGAACCTGATCTTAAGGCAGTACTACCAAATAGAGCATTCATTAATGATCGCGGTAAAAAAATGAAAGAAATCACATCACAAAGTAGATTAGGTCATTTACAAAAAGGTCATGGAATATCATTTGCAGATCTAGATTTTGATGGAGACCAAGATATCTATGCTGTAATGGGTGGCGCTTATGAAGGTGATAATTTTTTTAACGCATTTTTTCTGAATGATAGTCAGCAATATTCATGGCTAAAAATCAAACTCAACGGCACGACTTCCAATAAATGCGCCATCGGTGCAAGACTAGAGCTTATCTTAAAAGCTAACAAAGAAGAAAGAAGTATACATCGATATATCTCTAATGGGTCTAGCTTTGGAGAAAATCCATTTACACAAGAGTTTAGTTTCAGCCAAGATGAATCTATTGAACGATTGATCATCACTTGGCCATCTGGTGAGCATCAAGAAATAAACACTCTACAATCCAATAATTACTATAGCATAACTCAGGGTTTCGATGATGCCACAAAACATACTTTAACGAAAATCACCTTTGATGAAACTACTCATAAGCATGTTCATCACCACCATTAACGACATTAACACATCATTAACCGCTACTCTATTTACATTTCAAACTATATCTTCGTCTTTGTGTTAAACAGTTGTATCATGAAAAAATATATCTATATACTTCTTTGTTTGCTTTACTTCAATGTTGCGATCGAAGCGCAGATGGGTCAAGACCCTAAAGCAAAAATAATTCTGGACGATATAAAGTCCAATTATGATAACTACGATGCCGTACAGATGAATTTTACCTTGACCCTAGAGCTACCAGAACAAGCTCCAGAAGTACAACAAGGAGTCGCTATACAATCTGGAGACAAATACAAGATGGAGCTCGATGACCAAGCAATATACAGCGATGGCACGGCGGTATGGGTACATCTTAAGGGAAATAATGAGGTGCAAATCAATGATATAGATATAGATGATAGCGAGATGATGTCTCCCACTGATATACTCAAAGTCTATGAAAGCGGTGAATACGAGTATGCAATCACCAATACCTTCAAAGAAAAAGGAGTATCCATAAGTGAGATTGAATTCAAGCCAACGGATGAAGACTCAGAGTATAGTAAAATGAGACTTACTGTGCATAGTAAAGATAACGATGTAAAAAGCTTTAAAATATTTTCCCGAGATGGGTCAAGATACACCCTTGATATACATGAGATTGTGACTGACAAGGTGTACCCAGCCGATACATTTGTCTTTGATGCCTCGCAATATGAGGACATTTACATTGAAGATCTGAGAATTGATTAGAACCTGATTCTCAACCTGCTCCGATAATATAATTTGAACCTAAAGAATTATTCGGAGTTTACCGACCTTGGCGATTTCCAGATATGGAGATCGCCTTTTTTATTGAATAAATTATTGCTTTTCTCTTTAAGCTTTGAACTCAATCCATGTATTTTTACTCTATGAGTATGATCAAAGTGCAAGGTGCTAAAGTATTAGGTAGAATACTTCATAAGCGTATCCGTCGCGATCAACATCAGGCTATAGCAGATCAGCAAAGATGGATGACCAAGCTGATCAAAAAAGCTAGGCAAACTCAGTTTGGGATAGATCATCATTTTGAAAGGATCAATTCATATAATGATTTCAAGAAGTATATTCCTATCTCTGACTATGAAGGACTCAGAACATATGTGGACCAGATACGCAGTGGGAAGAAAGACATCTTATATCCAGGTCGACCTAAATATTGGGCAAAGACATCAGGGACCACATCTGGGGTAAAATATATACCACTGACCAATGATAGTATGCCCAATCATATGCAAACTGCCCGCAATGCTATGCTCAATTACATCCATCTCGCTCAGGATGCCTCCGTTTTTGCAGGTAAAATGATGTTTCTTTCTGGATCTCCTACACTAAATACTACAAGTCCAATACCTACGGGAAGACTATCGGGCATCGTCAATCACGAAATACCAGCGTGGGTCAAAGGAAACCAACTTCCTAGCTATGAAACCAATTGTATAGAAGACTGGGAAACCAAACTCGATCGTATAGTAGATGAAACGATCACTCAAGACCTCAGATTGATCAGTGGCATACCTCCTTGGGTACAGATGTATTATGAAAAAATACTGGAGCGATCCGGGAAATCCAATATTATGGAAGTATTCCCCAATCTCAGTCTGTTTATGTATGGTGGTGTAAATTTTACCCCATATAAGGCATCTCTTGATACACTCGTGGGCAAGGAACTTGACTCTATAGAGTTATATCCTGCATCTGAGGGATTTATTGCTTTCCAAGATCAGCTCCATAGCCCTGAGTTATTATTGAATACAAACTCCGGTATTTTCTTTGAATTCATACCATTAGCCGAGTTTTTTGATGAAAATCCAACTCGCATTTCTCTTGCCGAGGTTGAGTTAGATACCGACTATGCGGTCATTATCAATAACAATGCGGGGCTTTGGGGTTACAGTATCGGTGATACGGTCAAGTTTGTATCCAAAGAGCCCTATAGACTGCTCGTGACTGGAAGGGTCAAGCATTTCATATCTGCATTTGGCGAGCATGTCATCGGCAAAGAGGTAGAAGAATCGCTACAAAGTGTGATGCGCAATCGAGAAGAAGCTACCTTTGAATTTACCGTCGCTCCTCAGGTCAATCCACCTGAAGGTGGTCTACCCTATCATGAATGGTTTATAGAATTTGATCACATTCCTCCTGATTTAGAAACCTTGGCAAAACTGCTCGACCATGAGATGTGCAAGCAGAATATATATTACAAAGATCTTATCGAAGGATGCATACTTAGACCTCTGATCATACGCCCACTGGTGCAGGATGCGTTTAGGTCATATATGAAAACTAAAGGAAAACTCGGAGGACAAAATAAAGTGCCTCGACTAGCCAATGATCGCAAAATAGCTGATGCGCTAAAACCATTTATCTCTTAGTATATGGGATGGAAGTCAACAATCATTAAACCGTTTGCTTCACGAATATATAAGCAAATAACTGATCAAAAAAAGAGACCTCTCGAGTACCAAAAACAATGGTTTGAAACACTTATCAAGAGTGCTAAAAATACTCAATTTGGCAGAGATCACGACTTCAGATCTATTTCCAACTACGAGGATTTTAAGGAGGCCGTTCCTCTACGAGATTTTGAATTATTGAAGCACTATATAAGTGCCGTCAAAGAAGGACAATCGGATATCCTATGGCCAGGTAGACCTAAATATATGGTAGGCACCTCCGGTACAACGTCAGGCATAAAGTATATACCTCTGAGTAAAGAATGTCTTCCTTTTCATCTCAATACTGCACGAGATGCGGCGATCAATTTTGCATATAAATATGAATTGCTAGATCTTTTTGACGGTAAACTCATTTTCTTATCCGGTAATCCTGATCTCGACTACTCCGGGGCCATACCGATAGGCAGATTATCAGGCATCATCAATCATGAAATCCCCTGGTGGCTCCGTAAACTCCAAATACCAAGCCCAGAAACCAATAGAATAGATGATTGGGAGCAAAAAATAGCCGCCATCACAAAAGAGACCAATGCCCTAGATGTACGTATGATCGGAGGGATCACTCCATGGATAATGATGTATCTCGAGTCATTGATCAGCTATACGGGGAAGTCAAGTATTGCAGATATTTTTCCCAATCTCAGATTAATGATACATGGAGGTGTCAACTTTCGTCCATATAGAGAAAAGTTATATCAACTACTGGGCAGTGATGTAGCGGCCTTAGAAACCTACCCTTCTACAGAAGGTTTTGTCGCTTTTCAAGATGAATATGATAGTGGCGAACTACTCCTCAATGTAAATGCAGGGGTATTCTACGAGTTTGTTCCTATGGATAGCTTTCATGACTCGGATCCTCCTCGATATGATTTAAGTCAAGTCGAGATAGATCACGATTATGCGATCATCATCAATAACAATGCGGGACTATGGGGGTCTAAACTTGGGGATATTATACGATTTAGCTCGATAAATCCTTATCGATTGAAGATTACGGGTAGGACTGCTCATTTTATTTCTGCATTTGGGGAGCATGTCATCGCTCATGATGTAGAGCAGGCCATGTCACGTACTTGTCGGCAACTAAAAGTCTCTATCCAAGAATTTACTGTGGCCCCATACGTTGCACAGGAAGCCTCAGAAGTTAGCTATCACGACTGGTACGTTGAGTTTGAAAATATGGCCATATCCATTCAAGACTTTGCTAGGGTTTTAGATATAGAAATGCAAAAGCAAAACTTCCATTACCGTGATCTTGTACAAGGCAAGGTGATTGCTTCTCTCAAAATACAACAGGTAAGGAAAGGAGGTTTTTCAGCATATATGAAGAGCATTGGCAAACTGGGAGGGCAAAATAAAGTTCCTCGATTGATGAATGATAGATCGCTGGTAACTAAATTGAAAGTAATCAAATAAAAATGCGATTTACCTTTTCTAAACTTTACGACCATACATTTTATAAATCTAAATCGTTAAAGACTGTAATGAATAAATGTCATGTTATGAAAATGAGGAATATTCTGTTGTTATGTTCGATTGTGTCAATTTCTGGATCGATATCTGGACAAAGTAATTTTGGCCTTTATACAGGTGTCACTGGTATAGAATATAGCCGATTTACCGATGCCAATACATTATGGACCTTAGGTGCCGAGTTTAACTTTGGATTAAATGATCGATTATATGTTTCCAATAGCCTGATCGTTGGACCATCTCCTTCTACGCAGTTCGAGAGAGTATTTATTGATTTTGATGGATCATCTACAGTTTATGTTGTTAAAAATAGAGCTCCTGTATTGCTGTCAAGTACTCTCAACTATAAGGCCATAAATACTCCTCATCATGGTCTAGATTTTGGAATTGGAGCAGGAGTACAATCCGTACGTAGCTATCTAGAAATGACCTCTCAAATATCTATAACTCCAACTATCCCTTTATCGAATCGCATTCATATGGCAATGCCAATAAGTGCAAATATGGTGCTGTGGAGTAAAGAAATTTATATCAATGCAGGAGTGGCCATTCGGTTTGGAAGTAAATTGAGATCGTTTAAACAAGAATTTTGACCTAACTCATTACTCCATTATTCAGCTGACTCGATTATATCTCTTCTTCAACCAATCATCTAATAAAAAAAGAAATGGTATTGCGGCGAATACGATCAAATATCGAAAGATAGACGAGTCCACTATACCAAGATCAAACCACCTAGAGGATGAGAAATCTGACTGTGGTAAAATCATCATTGCCCCTGCCGTTCCTAGCAAAACTACACAACAAGTTGCCAACCAATAAAAATCTCTTCGAGACGATGAAAGCACAGCATCAGGAACAGCCGCTACAACTTTATCGGTAAACTTAGAATCTAGCTCTTGAAGTGGCATATCTACTAGGCTTTGATGTATGCCATATACGATATCATACTCTTTTTTTAGCGCTAGATTATCTTCCAGAAATTTATCAAATCGCTTCATCTCCGCGTCTGATAAATTTCCCTCTACATAATCCCACAACTGCTGCTCTAGCTTTTCAGTCTGCATACTTAAAGGTATTTATCTCGTTTTTAAAATACTGCTCCATTATCTTTTTTAACGCTGCTCTTGCCCTAAATAGTTTGATCTTAGCATTACTCAAACTAAGATCTAATATTTCACAAAGTTCTTGTACAGACTGCTCTTCAAGGTAATACAACCTCAATACAGCTGCCGCATCTGGCTTCATGAGATCCAGTGCTTTTTCGATATTACTTCTTAGATCTTTGTTTTCTGCTCCTTTCCTACCTTCATCATTATTTACTCTTTCTGCCACAAGATCGAGATCAGAAGTATGTTTTATTCGTCGATAATGATCAATAGCTGTGCGATAGGCAATCTTATAAATCCAAGTACTAAATTTTGATTTCCCGTCATAGCTTGCTAAGGATTTGTATACCTTCATAAAGACATCTTGACTTACCTCTTCTGCGATATCTCTATTCTTTACAATCTGTACCGCTATCGAAAAAACATAGTTTTGATATCTAGACACTAAAGGAGCGAATGAGTTTCTCTCTCCGTTCAATACCCGTATTATTAGCGCCTGATCAGTAATCATAGTATAGTTGCCTATGATACGAGAATTAATTGAGAATGGTTACAATATTACGGTTTTGAGAACTCGAGATTTTGAACTGTGTGATCCCTCCCTGCGCAATAATCGACTTGCCACGATTTTTATTTGAAACCACGAAGAGCACAAAGGGCAGAGAGTTCTTATTGTTGCGAAATGCAAATAGAATCTAAATAACCATAGAGACATGGAGGGATAGAGTGTATTTTTAGAACACGGATTATGAGGATCTAAAAATTTATAAAGATTTTCTATTTCATCTCAAAAGTATTCTATAAAAACGGTCAACGTATTTTAGGCATCAAGAATTGGCAACTGGCAACTAGTCCACTGATAACTAGTCAACTAAAAACCTACTTTATTTTCTTTTGCATAATATACATCTCCTTTGAGCTCAGGTTACGCCATTTTCCAATTTTTAGATTATTGAGTGACACATGCATGATGCGAGTTCGGCGGAGTGATTTTACCTCATAATCAAAGTGCTCGCACATCCTTCTTATCTGACGATTCATCCCTTCCGTGAGGGTTATTTTAAAGGTCCTAGGTGATTGTACATCGATTTTGCATTGCTTGGTTTTTTTACCTAAAATCGGAACACCCTCTAGCATACCTTGTACAAATGCATCGGTGATATCGCGATCAACTTTGACTAGATACTCTTTTTCATGTTCGTTTTCAGATCTTAAAATCTTATTGACTATATCTCCATCATTGGTCAGAAAAATCAATCCTGTAGACATTTTATCCAGTCTTCCTATGGGAAAAAGACGCTGAGGATGTCCAATGTATGTGATAATATTTTTGGGCTCTTTAAGATCTGTAGTGCAGACT
>JAHDGW010000386.1 GCA_020631635.1 Saprospiraceae bacterium | reverse complement strand
CAGGCATAGCCTTAGCTACGCCGAGTATTTTTAACGCAGATATTGGATATAGTTCTTATCAGGCATGCGTCATTTCATATTATTAATGGTATAATACATCAAAAAAAGAAATAGAAAGAAGGTCATTCGTCGTAAGATGGTTGGCCTTCTTTCTGTTTATACCCTTAAGATGGTATTATTTGGATTGAATTAAGATCAAAAATCCACTAGTATGATCCATGGTACAAATAGCGTCTATTTTCTCAGCTCGTCGTGTTATACTGCCCAAACCTAATCCTGATGAAGGATGATCTTTGGGTTGAAATGAGTCTCCATTATCATGTATAGACAATAAGAAATTCGAGCTTCGGACTTGAAGTTCAATTTTCATATAATCACCATTAGAATGCTTGGCGGCATTGGTCACAGCTTCTTTAAAGATCAAGTATAGCCCTTGTCGAATCACTGGGCTTAATTTTGTATCGAAGCTTTCTTCATTATAATCAAAATCATATTGAAGACTATGCCCTTCTAGGATATCATATAAGAAGTCCTGCATGCGATATACTAGGCTCTTTACATTATCACGGCGAGCATCGATGGCCCATACGGTATCTCGCATATTACCCATGGCATTTCTAGCCATCATGCTTAGCTTATCAAACTTTCCTTTTTTACCATCATTCGCCTCTAGACCCAGTATCTCAGATTGCATGGCAATAGCACTCAATAAAGTACCTACATCATCGTGTAAGTCTTCAGATATCCTACTCCGCAAACTATGAAATCGATTGAGTTGTCGGATGCGTAAAAGGTGGAGTAAATATAAAATCCCAAGTACTAAACAGATATAAATAATATACGCCAATGTACTTTTATACCACGGCGGGTCGATGATGATATCTATTGATTTACCACCTTTTAGTTTCTCATTGGCCTTATTACGGATTTCTACCTTAAATGTATAAGACCCTGGCTGAATATTCTTAAACTCTATAAATCTTTCATTGGATGAAGACCACTTATGGTAACCATTGTCTAAGATGGTATAGTAATCCACTTGATCATTGCAAGCTTTTGGAGCGGCAAAGTCAAATCTCAAATTATTTTGATCATATGGAAGCCTTATATACGAGGTATTGCGAATATGCCGTTGCAGCACATTTCCGTCAACAGTCACGTCAGTGTTATTAATACTAAAACTATGAATATCAATCTCATAAGACTCCTCGGTACGCTGCAACTTGTCTAAATCAAGGCTTGCTACTCCTGAAACCGTAGGCAATAGTAATCGATCAGGTGCTATACTAATGAGCTCTATCAGTTGAGTATTGGTCAAGCGATACCTAGGCTCTAGATCAAACCTTCGGTATTCGCCGTTATCGAGATCCAAAAAAATAATTTCATTTTCAGAAAGTAACCAAAGGTTGCCATCATCATCTTCATGATAGCCTAAAAACGAGTATTCCTTAAAAGGTAGATTTTGTGAAATATTCTTAAAACAGTCTGAGGCATTTTGATACTCTAATAATGCCGTTTTAGCTACTAGCAAAAGCTTTCCTGATCGTAATTGCAACAAGCGATAATGATCATTATAGAGGGTATTGCAGTCATCAAGAGTATTTAGGTAGGTATTGATTAGATTGAAATTACTATCTAGTTTGACGACGCCATGATTGACCGTACTTACCCATATATGACCTTGATTATCTTCTTCAAAGTGCTTATTGTAATGCCAGATTTCTTTATCTGACATCGACTTTGTAAGCCTATTGGTTACACTAAAAAAACCATCAATATGAGGTGCTCGACTATAAATTTTTGAACTTACCCCGACGCTATCTCCCTTGATGGTTTCCATCTGATCGAAAAAAGGAACATTATCATAGATGGCAGTCTCTTTTATCATAGTATCTATCTCCGTCAAAATACTATTGGGGTATGAAAAATTGGAACCATCATCCAAGGTCTTGATCACGCTACCGCTCAGCCATATCATATGGTCATGATCAACGTGAATATTATGAAAAAAATACTGATCCGATTTTTCATAAAGAGTTGAGACTTCGCTTAAATCCTCAGAAATCAAATCGATTCGTTGGCTTGTAAGGCCTAAGTATTGACCATTTTTATAAGGTGTTATTTTGGAATACACCTGCTCTTGATGAATTTGGAAAACAGACCCTCCCGTAAAGTATTTTTTTAATTTACCCTCCGTAGTGACACCTATCAAATTATCATTGGGATCGTACTCAGAATCTTGTATAACATCTTCACTTAGTCCCCCC
>JAHDGW010000385.1 GCA_020631635.1 Saprospiraceae bacterium | reverse complement strand
AGAGCTAAAGATCTGATCACATGACCTAAGCCCATTTTAGCGTGACCATCAGCTCTGAATATTACTTTTTGTTTAATCAATTCTATTCTTTTTTAAAAGAAAAATAGCTTTTGCCATATCTAGATCTTTATAATCATCTATATCCACAGCTGACTTCCAATCGACTGCACAAAATGTAAATTCTGGACCATAGAAAGTCTTCGATTTCACTAAAGCTTCAGATTCCGCAATCCATATTGCACCTGTAGGACAGTATAGGTCAGATAGATCTTGCGATCTAGATTTTGTTGCTTTTTCAAATACAGGAGTAGCTTTATTTTGTTCATCTAGTTTATGTGCCCACCAAGGATTCATCCAGCCGTATTCAAATGCGCTTATTTGAAATTTAGTCTCTGAATCATCAAATATTTGCATTGCATTTATTATATCCTCACTAGATCTTATAGGGCAATTCGCCATTAGCATACAAGCTGTATCATAAGTCTTTCCAAGATCCTGCTGCAATTTTCCTAATGTATAAGCAACTACTTGACTAACGTTAGCATGGTCATCTGCATGTTCGTCCCTCATAAAAGGTACTTCTGCTCCATACTCTAAGGCAACTGCCGCTATCTTTTCGTCATCAGTACTTACTATTACGGAGTCAAAAAGTTGTGAGACTATAGCCGCTTCTATAGTATAGGCTATCATGGGTTTACCAAAAAAATCCATTATGTTTTTCTTTGGGATTCTTTTAGATCCTCCTCTAGCTGGTATAATAGCTACTCTTTTCATTTTTTTACCATGTGGTCCACCCTCCATCTTGTATAATATTTTGTCCGGTAATACCTTGAGATAAATCTGAGGCTAAAAAATGTACTGGCCCTATGGTCTGATCCTCTGTAAGCATATTACCCTCAGGGCATAATGTAGAATATCTTTCTTTGAAATCATCACTTACTCTACCTTCAACACCGCCGTATGACACCGTATTTACTCTAATGCCTTTATCTCTTAGTCTGATGGAAAGCTCCTTAGACAAGTGTATAACGGATGCCTTAGCTAAGCTATACTGTATAGGAGCTCCATGCGGGTAATTATCGTATAAGTTGGGGTTAAAAGGTACTAAACCATATATAGAAGACACATTGATAATACTTGATAAGCTAGAAGATGTAGATGCTAGCTCAATTGATAATTCGTATGGTATAACGACATCTATCAGGTACTCTAACATCAACATAGAGCGATTACTATATCCATCCTCCTCTACCTTTAACGAGTCTAATGTTCTAGCATTGTTAACCAATACATTTGGAAGAAGCTTTTTGTTGGTCTTAAAATAAGACTTAATGATACCTATGCATTTATCATTATTGAAATCTACTTCAATTCCATGTAGTCGGCTACGCTGCTCTTTAGTAAATTGAAATGCCTCTGCGATTTTATTAAGACCTTCAAGATTCCTTGTAGTAATTACTACATTCCACCCTTCGTTAATAAAGTGTTGGGACAGTTGTTTTCCTATCTTTCCCGTCCCTCACGTAATAAATATATTTTTCAATAATGTAAATTATTTTGCACAAAAACCTTTTTCAATTATCTCTATCACATCCAGTGTTTCTTGTTTAGGTATGATCGCTTTCTTTCTACGTACACTCTCGATAAAGTACTCTAGTGAGGTTTTGAAAGCATAGTAAGTATCTTTAAACTTAAGCGTCTGGTGACCATTGGAACCATAGATAGATATTTCCAATGGGCAAGAAGTATCTCCTAATACTTTAAATATTGCACATGTTCCATCTTCCCATTGAGCCGTAACTATATTAGTGTTTTTTGTTCCTGTATTTTTAACGGACTTTAGTGCTGTCTTGGGTTTTAATATTTGAAGTGCTGGTTCGATTATATGCACTGCATATCTTTCCCAACTCTTAGGAATTATTGCATCTAACAGAATTATCTCTCCGACTTTGTTTTTAAGATCATCCGTTATTTTAAATTCCTTGGCATAGCGCAGCGAACTACATGTGAATAGTTGTCCCTGGTATCTCTGCAATTGATATATTTTATTCGCTTCCTCAAGAGATGTTGCCAAAGGCTTATCAATAAAAATCGGTACTCCTTCTTCTAAAAATGGCTTAGCCATTAGATAGTGATTCTTTGGATCATCTCTTGCCAATAATACTGCATCCACGTTACCAATCAGGTCAGTATACTCAGCTACTATATTATTGATTTTAGCAGACTTTGCTATATGTTTTGAAGTCTTCATATCCTGGGTCCAAATATGAGTAA
>JAHDGW010000384.1 GCA_020631635.1 Saprospiraceae bacterium | reverse complement strand
TCCATAGAGGGATCAGTCATTCTTTATTTTTCGGCGTTTTATTTCCGTTCGTCATGGCTTTCATTACACAGTGGATCTATAGAGATAGGCAGTTGTATCAAGAGCGGTGGTATAGGATTATGACTACTGTATTTGGTGTCATATTTTTGGCTTTATGTTTCTTAATTATTGGCTTCATCAGTTATACATTGGGAGGTATTATTGCGCTCGTCAATATAGGTATACTCTTGGCCATAATCGGTTTTTATACCCTAAGGTGGTGGATAACTGAATATATAGCTAAGGTGCAGCCTACCATAAATTTATCTTGGAAAGATTGGTATTGGTTGTTTTTTTGGAGCATCATTACGCATCCTATTTTAGATTCTTTTACAGCATACGGTACACAATTATTTGCACCATTCAGTGACATGAGGGTTGCATTCAATAATATTTCTGTAGCTGACCCATTATACACTTTACCATACTTGATATTTTTATCAGCCGTAATTATTACGCATAGACATAATAGTAAGAGGCGCTTATATAATTACCTGGCCCTAGGTCTGAGTTCAATATACATGGTCTTTACGATGTTCAATAAGCTGAATGTAGATGCCGTGATGATGGATACCATAGCTGCGAAAAAAATAGAAGCTTTACGATTTACCACCAATCCGAGTATTTTAAATAATATTCTTTGGTCAGGTACTATTGAGACTGATTCTTCTTTTTATCAAGGTAGTTACTCTTTGTTTGATAAAGAGCCTTATTTCAAAATCTCAGAAATACCTAAAAATCATGAGTTACTGGATGGTTGTAAAGATGACGATGAGACAATCAATACCCTGAAGTGGTTTACCAATGATTACTATGCCGTGCTCATACGAAAAGATAAAAGGCTTCAGATCAATGATATGAGATATGGCAGATTTACTGAGAATAGTAATGGTGAGGACGATTATATATTTAGATTTCCATTGAAAAAAGATAAGCAAGGTTATTATAGCTTATTTGGGGCTGATGGTGGCCCTCCTCCTGGCGATGAATCTGAAATATTTGAACAGCTAGTTACTAGGATTAAGGGTATATAAGGTCCCCACGTCTAGATTGAAAAGTTACCCAATCTTATCCAATAATATTACGAACCCAAAATGGAATCTAGGACTTTAGTTAGCTGTTGATAATTGGCTATCGACATCTCTGACAGAGGAAGTCTTACGTCATGTTTGCATAGTCCTATGTGCTCCATTGCTGCTTTTATACCTACTGGATTACCTTCTACGTATAGCCAGTGGTGCAAGTCATAAGTTGTGAAGTTTAGCTCTTTGGCAGAGATAAAATCTCCAGATAGTGCTGCGCTCATCATATCAGAGAAAAGCTTGGGTAATACATTAGCCATGACTGATATGACTCCATCACCCCCACATGCAATCATAGGCAGTGCTACTTCATCATCACCAGATACTACTTTAAAATCTTTTGGTCGATTTTTTAAGATCCGAGTAGTTTGGATCAGATTCCCCGTAGCTTCTTTGATTCCAATGAATGTTGAGCTTTCTTCAGCGAGCCTCACGGTAGTGTACCATTCCATATTAGATTGAGTTCTCCCCGGTACATTGTATAAGATGATAGGTGTATCAGTATGTTCAGACATTGCTTTAAAATGTTGAAAAATACCCTCTTGATTAGGTTTTACATATGCAGGTGAGGAGGATAGAATTGCATCAATTCCATCAAAATTATATCTACGAAGTTTTTTACAAATTTCTGTTGTATTATTTGCCCCAAAGTTTCCTGCTACGAGGGGTACTCGTCCGTTGATTTTATCTATTACAAAATCAAGTATCGATCTTGACTCCTTCTCATTCAGTGTTGCCGTTTCACCCGTAGAGCCTAGCGCAACGATATAGTCTATACCACCTATTATGACATGCTCTATGACTTTGGATAAAGAGTCATAGTCAACCTTATTATCGCTAAATGGGGTTATAATAGCTACTCCGGTACCTGTGATATTCAATGTGAGAAGATTTTATGGATTTAAAGAATCTATGTTTTTTTGTATTTCTTGTATATAACTCAAAGTATCAAAATTTGATTCCATCTGAATCGCAACATCGATGTGTTTTTTCAATTGAGGTATTGGTGTACTCACGACGAGATCAGAAGGATTGCATAGTAATAAGAGTTCTACGGTAGGGCTAGAACTATTTAGGAATAACAGTGTATGTCCATAGGAGTTGAAAGACATAGATTGTAATATTTCAGTCTTAGGGAGATCATACCAAGTGTTTTGACTAGGCTTCAGCTCTAGA
>JAHDGW010000383.1 GCA_020631635.1 Saprospiraceae bacterium | reverse complement strand
CAATAGTAAGCTGACCGCGACAGAATATTCATTTCCCGTACTGGGGATCATATTCCTGCGACACGCTAACAACCGCTTGGTGTCTGCTAAGATGAAGATCGAATAATCACTACCTGTACATCCTACGTGTGGCATGCGGCCGATGATCAAAAACGACTTCCTTGGGTGCTAAGGCCAACTTCTTGCCCGAGAACTCTCGCTGGGATAGCGTCGTGCACTTGCCCGACAGCAGCGATCTAGGAGAATACCTGAACGAGGCCATGCGCAACAATGAGAGTGAGTTCAAGGACTTGATAAACGCCAAAGCTGCTCCTGCATACCTACAGCGGCCATCTCCAGTTCGACCGACTCGCACATAGGTGGCTCCTCGCTGAGATAGAAAGATTTTAGATAAGCTGCCGGCTTAAGTCCCTTAGCATGGTAAAAGCGATACAGACTACTTTTTAGCATCATCGCTACTTTACTCGAGCAAGACCGTGCTTGAGTATCCGGCGTCAAGCGAGATGTTGGTTCATAGTCATGCACTTGGAAACTCTGGTGAGCCTCTAATTCTATACGTCCAAATCTCTCATCAATCTAAGCCTGATAAGCAAAATGGGTCAATATCCGCGATACATAAAATACTCTTCGCTCTGATCAAGAAGCCAGATTAAGATAATTACGTTGAGTTTTACTACAAAGGTCTGCCATATCATCTTCCGTAATATCTGATACATCGTCATAGATGATAGGATACTCGACAAACTTAGATCTGTTTTTGCGGACCCACTGGTTATAATCTTGATCATTGATAAATCTGGACGTATAGATTTTGCTGTAGTCATCCAGTAGAGCTAAAGCATTCAGCATAAGAAAATGGTAGACGACAATATCAAGAACAACCAGAAAATCCTGGCAACTCTCGATAAATCATTGTTACTCATGGAATTTAACCAAGAATATCTGGAGCGATTCTTATCAACAGGCCATCTGACGGACGCGGATATGTTGGCATTTTATCAGGCTGAAGAAGTCAAAGTCAAGTACGATGCTCTGCTACTCACGTAAGACTCACAAATTATATGCTTTCACTATTACCATCTGACAACACTATGAAAAGATCGCTCTTACTTCTAATCTTCGTTACAGTCATTGCCTGCTCCTGCACCACTTATCAGATAGGCACACTAGAATCACTTGACGCCGATCCCAACTTTGAATACAAAACCGATGACCTTACGGTAACCTATGACTTTTGGGCACAGGGCGGCCAGCTCAGATTCACAATCACTAATAATACAGAAAGCCCTATTTACATTGACTGGACACACAGCAACTTTATCATCAATGGATATGCCTTTGATTACTTCGCGGATTCAGAGACGATAAGAAGCGCGGAGGTATATGGATCATCTTCTGTATCTGGCCTTATCAACTTAAATCCTTCCTCTCTGACACTAGTACCAGGCACCAAGAAAACCACTGAAGGCACCGCTGCGGGATATAGCGTAGTGCAGCGTGATGCTCGGAGCAAACAGGTGCCTCCTCGGTCATTTGTACTTGCCAAGGTGATCAACCTCGCCTTTCCCTTCAGAAGACTAAAGGGTGACTCGATCAAATTTACGGCAGAGAACAGCCCCATGACGGTGAGGAGCTATATAGGTTATGCGATCGATAAAGAGATGCAAGATCTCACCTTTCTTGATGCAGAGTTTTACGTAGCACAGCTAGAACAGACCTCAAGCATTACCAAAGTTCAAGAGGCAGAAGCCTTTGATCGATTTTATATTCGCGATTAAATCATAAACCCAATATGGCAAGTAAGACACAGAAGTATAGTGTAAATCAGCAAGCAGTAGAGACTCTGCTCTCCTGGATAAAGTCTGGCGAAATTGCCATTCCTGAGATCCAGCGTCCGTTTGTATGGGATGGATCGAAGGTGAGACAATTAATGGATTCGCTCTATCATGGCTATCCCGTGGGATATATCATTGCATGGCGCAATCCGAATGTAAAGCTAAAAGACGGCAGTCTGTCATCAGGTAAGAAAATTCTGATTGACGGCCAGCAGCGCGTCACCGCTCTCAGAGCCGCTATCCTCAATGAATATGTGGTCAATAAGAAATATAAACAAGTTAAAATCACAATCGCATTTAATCCTATAGAGGAAAAGTTTGAGGTGACTAATCCAGCCATACAAAAAGATAAAAGCTGGATACCTAGCATTCACACCGTACTTACAGGCGAGGCTGACCAGTATGAACTGATAGACGATTACCTTGAGGCTAATCCTGAGGCCGATAAGAAGCAGGTGCGCTCAGCTATATCGTCTCT
>JAHDGW010000382.1 GCA_020631635.1 Saprospiraceae bacterium | reverse complement strand
TTAAATTTATCCCGCATATTCATGATCGCTAGTGAGAGTAGATCTCCTTCATCCTCATTGAGATTTTTCTCCATCTCTAGCGTATCCGTATTCATCAATGCGCCATTGACAATTTTCATATAATTGACGTAGGCCATCTTTTCATCAGTCTGTATAGCAAATACATCCAGATCTCGGATATGTTGACTGACAACAGTGGACTTAGACTGATAATCCTCAAAAGCGAATAGCTTATCTTTAAGTTGTTGTGCTTTTTCGAAATCTAAATTGGCGGCATGATGCGCCATTTGCTCTTGTATATAATCTTTTACCTGTCGGAAGTTCCCTTTGAGTATATTTTTGATCTGATCTATTTTCTCGTTGTATTCTTCTTCAGATTCATAGCCTACACATGGGCCTAGGCAATTTTTGATATGATACTCCAAGCATACTTTAAACTTTCCCTCCTCGATGTTTTTCTGTGATAAGTTGAGAGTACAAGTACGTAGTGGGAAAAGTTTTTTGACCAACTCAAAAATGATCTTCGTTCTATATTTACTGGTATATGGTCCGAAGTATTTAGAGCCATCTTTGATCACCTTTCGAGTAAAAAATATTCTTGGAAATCGCTCGTTTTTGATACACAAATAAGTATATGATTTCCCATCCTTGAGCATCACGTTGTACCTAGGCTGATGCTTTTTGATCAAGGTATTTTCCAGCAGTAGGGCATCTTGCTCCGTTTCTACGATCGTAAACTCTAGTCTTACTGCGTTTTTGACAAGTACTTTCGTTTTGTAATAGGCTTGCTTTTTATCACCAAAATATGAGGCTACTCGTTTTCGTATATTCTTAGCTTTACCCACATAGAGTATGATATCATCGGCATCGATAAAGCGATATACTCCTGGGTCAACTGGAATTGTGGGGAGTAGTTTTTTATAGTCTTCGGTAGTCACTATTTCTGTTTAAGGTAATCACGTATTCCTCTCAAAAGATAATGAGCACCTTTGGGATTAGTGGCGAGCGGTACATTATGTACGTCACATTGTCGCATAAGCATCTGAACATCAGGCTCATGAGGATGTTTGTCGAGCGGATCTCTGAAGAAAATAACTAAATCGATCTCTCCTAGCGCTACCATGGTAGCAATCTGAGCATCGCCACCTAGTGGTCCACTCAGTAGTTTTTTGACTTCAAAACCCTCTTGTTGTATTTTACCGCCAGTAGTACCTGTAGCATATAGGGTAGAGTTTTCTAAAAAGGTTTTGTTATTGAGGATAAAAGAAACCATCTCGGCTTTTTTACCATCATGTGCTATGAGCGCTATATTGATCATTATTGCTGTTTCTGTGAATAAATTTAAGCATTGTAAGTTCAACAACCTACAATCAAAAATAGATTAGTATTTTCAAGGTGTTCAAAAAGACCGAATCATGAGAAAGATATCTACGTGTTTAGTATTGATGGTATGTTGCACAATGAGTATGTGGACTCAGCAAAAGCAATTTACTGATGCCGAATATGAATCCTGGAATAGAATCAGAAATAAAGCGATATCAGCGCATGGTGACTGGGTGATGTATACATTAAGTCCTAATAAAGGAGATGCATCACTCGTCCTATATCATGTAGAAAGTGGCAAAGAAGTGAAATTTGATCGAGTCAAAAAACCTCAATTTGACTATGATGGAGGATGGGCTGCTTTTCATCAGACGGCAAGTGCAGATAGTATTTTGACACTCAAAAGAGTGGATACTGATAAAGAAGATATGCCCAAAGATACTTTGGTACTTTTTAATTTGAAGACCCGTAGTATCGATTATATCCCTGATGTCCTTTCGTATAAATTCAATAAAAAAGCTGGAGGTGTTATTAGCTACCATATAGCTCCGCAAAAGCAGGAGTCGCAGGACAGTACTCAACAAAATATAAAAAAAGAGAGTCGAAAAAATGGATCTAAACTTATTGCTCATAATCTCAAGTCAGGAGTACAGGATACCTTTTTTTATGTAAAAAAATATCAGGTCGCAGAAGAGTCTCCTAGGTTATTTGTACATAGTACTGGAGAGGTCAAAAAAGATAGTCTCATGCATTGGTTATCCTATGACTTTGAGTCAAGAGTATCAGATACGATTATCATTAAAAAAGGTAAGTATGCCCAGTTTAGTATTGATAATACCGGTGATCAAGCCGCCTTTATTTCTCATTTTGATACAACGGATGCATTGATCAAACCACATCAATTATACAAATGGAAGAAAGGAGAAGGGCTTGAAAAAATAGCAGACCCTAATGCAATTACTACAACGCCAAAAAATAATATTATGAGCC
>JAHDGW010000023.1 GCA_020631635.1 Saprospiraceae bacterium | reverse complement strand
TCTTTCAATAAGACTGAGGATTGGATAGAATTATACAATAGCTCAACCGAGATCATAGATTTGAGTGGATGGCACTTATCTGATAAAGAAACGAAGCCCACGAAATGGGTGATACCAACTGGTACAACGATAGGAGGTAATGAACATCTCCTATTCTTCTGCTCAGGACGCGACATGGTAGTCAATGGAGAATTTCATACCAACTTCAAACTCTCTCAAACTAAGGATAATGAATATATAGTCCTATCTGATCCTAACGGAAATGTGGTAGAATCCTATAAACTCAACATCACCCTCACCGAACACAGTCATTGTAGGGATATCGATGGTACTGGAAATTGGGTTGTATGTACCGAGCCCACCTACGGCGCCGGTAATGAACCTGGTAGCAAATTTATAGGATACACCCTTACTCCTACAATCATCGGAGATGCAGGTTTTTACACTGAAAATCAGACGGTAACCATTGAAAACAATGAGCCTAACTCTACGTTAAGATACACCACTGACGGGCATAATGTAACAGAAACATCCCCAGAATATACCGATCCCATAGAAGTAAACAGAACTACGGTGATCAAGGCAAGAGCTTTTAGCAATGACGATCAGATCCTTCCTGGGAAAATGGATTTCAAAACCTTCTTTATGAATGAAGATTTTTCACTTCCAGTCTATTCCGTTGCGGCTGATGATCTGATAGAGTTGGCTAATGGACAAGGCGAATTAATACCCATCGGCTCGCTCGAACTTTTTGATGCTGATAAAAACTTAGTGGCTACCTCTTGGGGTGATCTTAATAGACATGGTCAAGACTCTTGGGCACTAGATCATAGGAGTATAGATTGGATAAGTCGTGATGAAATGGGATATAGCCGAGCAGTAGAGGCAAAAATGTTCAACTACTCTGATCGTGATGAATATCAGCGCTTTATGTTTAGAAACTCAGGAGATGACAACTATCCCGCGATTGATGATTTTGACCATGAAGGGAGCACTCACATCAGAGATGAATTTATACATCAGTTAGCTCAAGATGGTGGTATGAAGCTAGACGTAAGAGCAGTAGAGAGAGTCATCGTTTTCCTCAACGGAGAATATTGGGGACTATATGGAATGAGACAGAAAATGGTAGATCATGATTACACGGACGAATACTATGATCAAGGCAAATATGACATTCAATATTTAGCTACCTGGGGCACTACAGAGCTTAGGTATGGTGGTCAACAAGGATTAAAAGACTGGAGAAGTATTAGAGATTTTGTCATGGAAAATGACATGAGTATTGAAGAAAATTATCAGAAAGCTGCGGATAGCATCAATATGGTAAGTATGATAGATTATCTAGTCACCAACTTGAATGTTGTTGCATCTGATTGGCTCAATTATAACACTGGCTGGTGGCGAGGATTAAATCCAGACGGAGATCATAAAAAGTGGGGCTATGTACTTTGGGATCTTGATGCTTCTTTTGATTATTACATCAATTATAGTGGAGTCCCAAATACAGATCCAGACGCAGTACCTTGTGACCTAGAGGATATCGTTGATTTCGTAGATGCCTTCCTTGGAGAAGACACAGGCAGCGTTGGACCTGATTCCGGAAGTTGCCCAACCTTTATCTCTGGTGAGGTCCCATATGCGGCCGATGATCCTGCATTAGCGTTTGTTATGGACATCAACCCTTCCTGTTGTTCTACAGCATGGAGTAACGATTGTCAGGGCGAATATGAGTTCTATACTACTTTTTTCGGAGATGAAGACTTACAGATACCAGGAAACATTGGTAAACACGGACTTATGTTTTTAAAACTCCTTGATGAAAATGAGACTTTCAAACAATTATATTACTCTAGATATGCCGATCTAATGAATACTGTTTTTAATTGTGAAAACATGAATTATACCCTAGACAGCATGCTCAACACCATCACTCCCGAAATGCCTAGACAGATCGATAGATGGGGAGGTACTATCGAAGAATGGGAAGCTAATGTGCAGGATCTTAAGGACTTTATCAATGAAAGATGCCAACTGTTATCCACAGGAGCTATAGAATGCTATCCAGAACTTACTGGACCACACCAAATTACATTACGAACAGTACCCGATGGCGTTGGCGAAATCGATCTCAATACTTTGGATATCGAATCTTTCCCATGGACAGGAGAGTACTTTGGTGGTATGGAAAACAAAATCAAAGCAAAGGTCTTCAATGATTTTGAAGATACCTATCAGTTTAGTCACTGGGAATCCTCAGCCAATAACGATATTCTGCCCTCGGCATTAGATAGACGGGCGACCATTTCCTTGACTCAAAATGATACTTTGACTGCGGTATTCACAACATTATCAAGTGTTAATGAGGTACAGTCTATTTCCGAATTAGAGGTATTCCCAAATCCAACTATTGATTTGATCAATATCAAGATGATATTATCAGAAGCTACGGATCTTCAGATAACCATGTCAGATATCTTAGGTAAACAAGTATTAGCTATAAGCCCTACGGCAACCACTTATCCAAAGGGCAACTCCAACATACTCGTGAGTACAAAAGAATATGGATTGACTAGTGGAACATATATGATCACTATAAAATCAAAAGACTCTACAACAAGTCGTAAAATATCCGTAATCAGCGAATAATACTATAGATAATAAACACCCTTTATAACTTGAAGCGAGTTCCTCTACCGTAGAGTGAGCTCGCTTTTTTATTCTGCTATTACTTTCATCATGACAATATCACAACGGCAGGTATGTAACCCTTCTTGCTGTTCGATATAGCCTAACTTTTGATATAGGCTGATAGCCTCGATCATCGTACTAGCAGTCTCCAATTGCAAGCGTTTCACTCCTATTTCACGAGCCGCAGATTCTAGATATTCCATCATAAATAATCCAATCCCTTTACCTCGGTGATCTTGATCTAAGTACATCTTTCTGATCTCCGCGGTCTCATTAGATATCCTATATAGTCCAAATGTAGCTATGATCTTTGCATCATAGCAAACCACTTTAAATAAACCTCCCTTATAAACCTCAGCAATATGCTTCAGATCATCATCTACGCCATTAGGTTCAGGTGTAAGTCCATATTCCTCTAAAATATTAAATACATGTGACTGGATATAGGTATAATCCTCTGGCCTAGTTTCTCTAAGTTCATATCCGATAGGAAGTACTATATTATTTTTCAAGAGTGTACTTTAATTATTGAATTCTAATTTAAGAATTTAACTTTGGCTATGTTTCGAAATTTCATAACAGTTTTTATCCTTATTACCTCTTACTCTTGTTGGGGGCAATTTGGTCTCAATTATGGTGAAAATGCTAAAAGCCTTTCCCTTGGTGGAGCTTCTGTAAATTTTACAGGAATAGAGTCTATTTTTTCAAATCAGGCAGGTATTACACGTGTAAAAAATCTATCAATTGTTGCACATGCGGAGCGTAGATTTGATCTCACTGATCTTTCCACTTTCAATTTTGGTCTCGTAAAATCTTCAGGTTTTGGTCATTTTGGTTTGATGATCAGTTCATTTGGGATAGATGCATATAAAGAACAGAAGATAGGACTCGCATATGGTCGAAAGCTCTTTGACCAACTGAGTATAGGTGGTCAATTTGATATACTAAACCTAAGCATAGATCAATTTGGGAGCAAATCAGTTTTTACTTTTGAAATAGGACTACAAAGTCAAGTAACCAAAGAACTTTCCGTATCAGCTCATATTTTTAGCCCTGGAAATGTAAGTATTACAGATAATGATGAGCTTTCCTCGCGGATGCGATTTGGTTTATCCTATGCTCCGGGTGACAAAGCACGTATTTATGCTGAATTTCAAAAAGTTTTGGAATTTGAGAATGATATTCGCTTTGGAATTGAGTACGATATTATTGAAGCTCTGGCCCTAAGGATAGGTACAGCCGTGAATCCGGGATCAGTATCGGGTGGATTTTCTTATAAGGTGACGAAAAATCTGATGATAGATGGAGGATATGCCAATAACAGTGTCTTGGGCTCAACTCCTGGAGTGAGCATAAAATATATCAGTCATTAGTATGAAAATCTTGATCTGCGCTGCGACCGCTCTCGAGCTCTCCCCACTGGAAGAACAACTTGAGGCTATGCCTTCTGGATTATTTAACAATAAATATACTTACAGAGGCATAGAAATACATACCCTTGTTACAGGCGTAGGTTGTATAAACGTAAGTTATGCGATTTGTCGATTTCCTAAAATAGAGCAATATGACTTGGCCATTTCTATCGGTATTTGTGGAGCTTATAATAGGCAAATTAATATAGGTGCTGTGGTGCATATTGCTTCAGATATACTCGGTGATTTAGGCATGGAACAAGCCGATGGGTCATTTCAGCATATTTCACAATCGCACTTAAGCTCTGAAAACCTTAATAGTAAGCAAGGGTATATCAATACAGATGAATTGAACATTACAAATTTGCCTCGTCCCGTGAGATCTGTAACATTCAATACCGTCACAGGTACTGAGAGCACTGCAATCCAAAGAAACTTGAGATATCATGCAGATATAGAAAGTATGGAATCATTTGCTTTTATATCATGCCTCAAAAAACTTATGATTCCGCATCTCGCCATCAGATCGGTATCTAATTATGTAGAAGAACGTAACGTGGAGGATTGGGATATCCCACTTGCAAGCTCTAATCTTGCAAAGCAAATACTAAAAATCCTTGACGGGATTAATCAAAATGCTTGATGACTAATTGATTTCTTGGATTTTGAATTTTCCATAAGTAAACCATCTCCGTCATCAAACTGTAACTTACAATACCCTCTTTTACACCATGTGATTTTAGATATTGATCATACACAACTTCTCTCGCTTTAGGAAAAAAATCTGGGTAGCGGTCTATATGCTCGTAGATAGCAGCGATATCTTTTCTGACACCTATAGATAGTGATCGTCGCATATCATAATATGCCATCTTATTTTGACGATACAGGTCATTCATCAAATAACGGTAATATGCAAGCCAAGCGCTATACTGATGATAGGCATCCTCTGTAGCCAGACAGGTAACAAACCCTACAAAATTGCAAAAGCCCTCGTCGGTGAATCCATATCCATGGGCCATCTCATGGGCTGCCGTAAAGGGGTGCTGTACGTGATACAGGCCAGCATCAATATGCCCCTCTATAGTATGTGGTATATAAATGCCTGAAGCAGAAAACCTCATCAAGAACCCAGACGGCTGGAGCTTACGTACTCGTACTTTGCCGATGGTTGGCCAGGCCCATGATTTTAATATCACTTCTTGAGCTAATCTATTGCTATCCTCTATCTTTTTGAATGAATATGATTGCTGGAGCTTAAGCGTATCATCCTGCAGCTGAGACCTCAGCGCATCTAGCTTTAACTGTACTGACTGCACCTCATCGCAAATGTATTGCTCCGAGAGTTGTACTTTTTCATATTGATATGCTATCCTATGATTATCAATGTGATATAAAAACCCCCATGTCCAATAGAAAAGTGCCACCATAACACCTAATCCTAAAATCAATTTCCAAAAGAAGTACAAGTAAAGTGAGACACCACTAAACAGGTAGAAAGACCGCTTGATATACAGATACAAAATACTAATCAATACGACTATGGCTATATACAGACTTGGTATGGGAAATAAGCCTAATGTATAGTCATGAACTACTCTAATGAATTGGAATAGACTATGCAGATAAATTGATGCAAAATCAAAAGCGATATAGTGCATCAAAGAATTAAGAACCAAAGTCGCCAATACCCAAACAGTAAGACAAAAATCAAACTTGTTGATTACTTTTTGAAGATTCCTCATATCATGAATAATAAGCACAAATATCAAATTAATGACATTTCGATTCTATATTTGCAACTTAAGTCGAAAGGTAAGCGTTCTTTGCCTGAACACTATATTTAGAGAACAATAAAAACAAAAACATATGGCATTCGAATTCACAGATAGCAACTTCCAGGAAGCGGCTCTAGAAGGCGACAAATTAGCAGTTGTAGATTTTTGGGCAGAATGGTGCGGACCATGTAGAATGGTTACTCCAATCATTGAAGAACTTGCTAATGATTATGACGGCAAAGCTGTTATTGGAAAAGTAAACGTAGATCATAACCCAGAAGTATCTATGAAGTACGGTGTACGTAGTATACCAACAATACTATTTATTAAAAATGGTGAAGTTGTAGATAAGCATGTAGGTACAGCAAGCAAAGCTTCATTAGAAGAAAAAATTAATAGTTTTATCTAAGCCATAGATATCATCTAAAAAAAAGCCTTCGCTCTAGTATAAGAGTGAAGGCTTTTTTGGTACTACTACAGTCTAAAATATCAGAAGTAAAGAATTGATATCTGTTGTTTTAGAATATTTAGAATACATTCGTAGTCTAATCAACTGAGTGACATTGATTCCAAAAAACATAAACTGTGTGATTTTTGATATGGATGGGGTCATCATCGACTCCGAATTCATACACAAAAAAGCGTATTATGAGACTTTTAAATCCTTAGGTTTAGAAGTTTCTGAGCCGCTATATAAGACGCTAACGGGATCATCTACGATCAATGTATTTCAAAATCTTATAGCGCATTTCGATCTAAATGAAGACCCTGAGAGGCTTGTCGTAGAAAAAAGAAAACGCTTCATCTCCTATTTTGAGAATGATCCTAGTCTACATCTGGTCAAAGGTGTCGAAGAGCTAATCCATTACTTTTATAACCAAGGGAAAATACTAATCTTGGCTTCATCAGCCTCTATGCCCAATATCGATCGAGTGTTTAAGCGATTTAAACTAGATCAATACTTTACCGCTAAGATCAGCGGTGCTGATCTCAAGGCCTCAAAACCCCATCCAGAGATTTTTGAAAAAGCCGCTGCTCTTGCAAAAACTCCAAAAGAACAGTGCATTGTTATCGAAGACTCGGATAACGGAGTCAAAGCTGCCAATGATGCTGGTATTTTTGTCTTTGGATATAGGAACCCAATGTCAGCAGATCAAACACTGAAGACGGCGAATGCTGTGATTTCTGATTTTAAAGAGCTAAAATCAATACTATAAGCTCTCCATGCCTATGAAATCTAAGGATAGAATGAAATCTGTAATAGAGAGTTCTCAATTAGATTCTTCCGTAACTGGTATTCCTTCCTTTGATATTACGAGACTTCAATATGATGAAGACTCTGACTATACCCTACCCAATAATCTAAGGCTTGGACACTTAGTAGAACGATGTGTTGCTATCTTGATCAATCATTCTCAGCGCTTTGACTTACTCTATGAAAATGTACAACTCATAGATGGAAATAAAACGATTGGCGAGTTAGATTTTATCATTAAAGACGTAGTCCATGATCAACTCCTGCATATGGAGTTGGCCTATAAATTCTATCTATATGACCCTTCCATATCGGATGATCCTTTACTCAATTGGATAGGTCCAAATAGAAACGATAGCTTATATCAAAAACTCAATAAGCTTAGAACAAAGCAATTTGCTCTCCTCCATCACGAAATTGCAAAAAAGCTTTTATCCGATCTTAAAGTAGAGACTATTTCGCAATCATTATGTTTTTTAGCTTCCTTGTATATTCCTTATCAATCAGATATACAGATCGCAAGCCCTATGCATCATGCCATTCGAGGTTTTTACCTAGACCTCATGTCTTTTACAAATTGGGACCACCGAAAACGAGAGTATTATATTCCTATCAAAACAGAATGGGGCAACCATCCCTCAACGGCACAACATTGGGTATCGTATGAGTATATAATTCATGGCATCAAAGCATCAATACAAGAAAAAAGATCCATCATGTGTTGGCAAAAACACAACAATCAGTATCAAACCTTCTTTATTGTCTGGTGGTAGATTTAGATCTAATCACTTTGATTCAAATAATTGGCTAAGGCATAACCCATACTAAAACAAGCTTGTAACAAATACCCTCCTGTAGGCGCATACCAGTCTAACATCTCTCCTATAGCATAGTGATTGGGCATCTTATTGAGTTGAAAATGATCATCGATTTCGCCTAAAGAAATACCTCCAAGACTAGAAATTGCCTTATCTACAGGGCCCGCAGATTTGATTTCTATGGGTACTGCTTTAATGAGTTGGATCAAATAATCCATATCTAAAAAAGTCTCTTTGTCAGAAAACTGCTTCAACACGGCAATGCTTACACGATCAAGTCGAATAGTAAACTTCAATATATCCGAGACCTTTTTATACTTCGATTTTTCAATTTTCGATTTCAATTGATCGTAGCTTAGCGTTGGTTTAAGGTCAAGATAAACGACAGCTGGTGTATTATGGGATAGTTCATATTGCAATAGTCTACTCAAAGGATATATCGCATTACCCTCTAACCCAAATTCCGTGATCACGACTTCTCCTGTAGACCTTAGCCCATTGAGACTTAAGGATATGTTTTTCAGTGGTTTGCCTCGGTGGTTATCGATAAATAGATTTGCCCACTCTACCTCAAATGAACAGTTTGCAGCTTTGAATTCGTTAATTTTTATTCCCTGTTCTTCAAAATAAGGAGCCCATAATCCATCGCTTCCCGTGACTTTCCAACTGGCACCTCCTAAGGCATAGATTGCCAAATCATAACTTTCGCTTGCTATCTCATCAAAGGATAAGTTACCGTCATCACACCAACCAATCCATTGAGCATTGCAATGAATATTTACCCGATTACTGATGACTTGATCGACTATTCGGTTGAGTACAGAGATCGGCTTTAAAGGAGGGCTTGGAAAAATTCGATTACTGGACCCTATATATGTGCTTATCCCAAAATCATCCAACCACCTTACCAAATGATCATTATCGAAGCACTGAATAATAGGCCTCATAAACTCTGCTGGATAATATTGCTTTATGAAGTCATCTTGACTAGCATGATAGCTTAGATTTAAACCTCCATCGCCGGCTACTAAAAACTTACGACCTACCGTCTTATTTTTCTCAAATAAATGGATATCATATTTATTGGAATCCAAATGTGCAGCTAACATCAATGCAGCAGGACCTCCCCCTATGATAGCAATCTTCTTCATTTAGGGTGAAGATATGGATTGGTAGATCAAATATCCCATCTACAGCCCTCGATTGGCCAATCTTTCGCGAATAGATTCTGAAACAAAACTATTTAATGAGGTATTCATCTCGATAGCCTTCATAGCAGCAGCACGATGCAATTCTGACGGTACTCGGACATTGAAACTTCCCTTGAATGGTTTTTCAGGTTCTATTTATAATTCTTTACAATCATGTAAATACTCATCTAAAGATTCCTTAAAAGACTCTTCTAGCTCGGGCCCAGTCTCACCCTCATAAGATATTAAACTTTTTATCCCCAGCACTTTTCCATGAAATAATTGATTCTCTCGCGAGTATTCTAGTGAACCAGTATAGCTCTTATATTTTAAGTATTTCATAAGTCAAGTTTTACTTTTATAACTTTCAATAGATAAAGCTTCATGATGCCATCTGAAGGTGATTTATGAAGTCTAATTTGATAATTGGCCTTATTGATAAATTTTACTCTTGCTTCTGAAGTCTTTCCTGTTTTCATTTCGTAATAACCAAAAATCGCAACTAGCTTCTTCATTTCATCATAGTGAAAATCAGATGGCATCGCTAAGAACCTTTGAATCAATTTATCCTTTCTTGACACTAAACTAATGCAACTGTATTTGGTTACAAAATCAACATTAAGCGATCTTGATTATAGACGCTACTTACCCAACAAAACAACTAGTACAATTATAAAAACGTTACACTCTTCAGAAATTGGAGAATTTAGTAATCTAACACTTACCTTTAAACATGAGTTTTTTCGATTCGTTTGATTTGAGACAATTGGATAATCTGGAGTTACTTGCAAAGCAAGTTGTCGAAGGGTTTATCATTGGTATGCATAAGAGTCCATTTCATGGATTTTCTGTGGAGTTTGCCGAGCATCGACTGTATAACCCTGGAGAATCCACCAAAAACATAGATTGGAAAGTATATGCTCGATCTGATAAGATGTTTGTCAAAAATTTTGAAGAAGAGACTAATCTACGTTGTCAGATCGTGATTGACTCGTCTTCATCGATGTATTTTCCAGAACGCGAAAAGGAAGGACAAGGATTGAATAAACTTGAGTTTTCATCTTTAGCTGCGGCCAGTCTCATGAATCTTCTCAAAAAACAAAGAGATGCATTCGGTTTAAGTATTTTTAATGATAAGCTCCATCATCATACTAGATGTAAGTCAAGTACCACACATTATAACCTACTACTTGGACACTTAGATCAATTGATCAAAAGTTCGCAACATAACATAGCTACGTCGGCCGCAGAGTCACTACACCAGATCGCCGAAAGTACTCATCGTAGATCGCTTGTGGTGATATTTAGCGATATGTTTGAGCAATCAGAATCTAATGATGAGCTTTTTTCAGCAATCCAGCATTTAAAACACAATAAGCATGAGGTCCTACTTTTTCATGTAGCTGACTTCAGCAAGGAGCTAGAGTTTGAATATGATAACCGGCCTTATCAGTTCATTGATATGGAAAGCGGCGAAGAAGTAAAATTGCAGTCCAACCAGATTAAAGAATATTACACCTCTAAAGTAAAGGCTTTCACGGAAGGACTTAAAATGAAATGTCTCCAATACGGTATTGATTTCATACCTTCTGATATCAATCAAGGATTTTATCCCATACTCCAATCCTATCTCGTGAAGCGAAGCAAAATGAGAACATAGACCATGATAAAGTTAAGTGACTACCCTACTAGAGCTCCGAAAAATCTAGACAAAGATGAGATCAAAAAGGAGACTAAAAAGATAGCAAAGCGTATCTCAGAATTGCAAGAAACGATGATTGCAGAAAAGAAACATTCTTTACTCATCGTACTCCAAGGAATGGATACCAGTGGCAAAGACGGAAGTACTCATGCTGTATTTGGACGTACAACTCCGTCAGGTGTACATACGGTTTCATTCAAGAAACCGACGGATGAGGAATTTGCACATGACTTTCTTTGGAGAGTGCATAAGCATACTCCTGCCAAAGGTGAAATTTCAGTATTCATCAGATCTCATTATGAAGATGTGCTCATACAACGAGTACATGGATGGATCACCGAAGATCGTGTAGATACTCGTATACAAGCCATCAATGCTTTTGAAAAACTACTAGAACAGGATAATAATACTACTGTACTAAAATTCTACATGCATCTTTCTAAAGAACGACAGCTAGAGAAGTTACAAGAACGTATCGATGTGCCCGAAAAAAACTATAAACATAACGATGGAGATTGGGAAGAACGAGAGCATTGGGATAAGTACATGGAATGCTACGAAGACCTACTCAACCGATGTGAAGTACCATGGATCATAGCTCCCGTAGATCAGCGTTGGTATCGTAATTACTTCATCGCATCTAAGGTACTGGAGACACTTGAAGCTCTCAACATGCAATATCCAGCTCTCCAAACAGAACGATTTAAGAAATAGAAGAAATGACAGATAAAAAGGTACGAATTGATAAGTGGCTTTGGTCAGTACGAATCTTTAAGTCAAGGACTATGGCCTCTAATGCTTGTAGAAGCGGTAAGGTTAAGATTGGTGAAAAGGTTATCAAACCATCCACGCCAATAGAAGTAGATCAAATCGTTTCTGTCCGTAAAAATGGATTTGAATTTTTATTCAAGAGTATAAAGTTGATCTCAAAACGAGTAAGTGCCTCTCTTGCTCAGCCCTGCTATGAAGACCTTACACCGCCAGAAGAACTCAATAAATATAAAGACTGGTATGTCGGAAAAGCAAATTCTGAAAGACGTGCAAAAGGCTTAGGTCGACCCACTAAACGAGAACGTAGAGATATCGATGGTTGGAAAAATGTACAAGTAGACGATTGGTTTAATTTTGATGACAACGACGAAGAATTCTAAACCTTAGTCATTATCCCATAGATATAGAAATCCAATCAGAGGAGCTTATTCTAATATTTAGAATCAAGAAAAAGATAGTGATACAGACAAAACTGAAGATAGAGACCCAGCCTTTTTTGGCTTGATCCATATAATAACCGACCCAGGCAAACATAGCAGAAGCAACAAACCAAACAATATAATTATCGATTGGAACCAAATCACCGTTCCAATTCCAAAAATCGTAATTCATAGCTACAGGCTCGATCAGTAGATCCAATGATACCAATAATAAACCGACTAAAATAGCCTTCCAAAACATATGCCACCTAGGTACGAGATACTGGATGATATTGATGCCTCCTAGCACAAGAATAAACCAATTTACTCCAATGATTAGTGGTGTACCCAATACCTTAAGCCCCAATACTTTACCATATTCGTACTCTCCAAAAATAACCCCGGTATTGACACCTAATATCTCAAGCATAAAGGACAAGACAAAAATTATCAAAACAAAAGGCCAATAATTCTGGTTTGAATGCTCCTTATTCCATGAAATCAATATAAATGTCAATAAAAGATTAGCCGGTGTCACAATAAGCAAACTTGGTAATAAACCGAAACCAATTGCTAAAACCCCGGCTGCGTATGACAATAGCAGTAGAAGCAATGAACTTTGCAGCCGTACATCGGATCTATATATGCTAGTTATGATACTCATCGATCAGTTGACTTGTAATTTTACCTGATAATAGACAGAGTGGAATACCACCTCCTGGATGTGCTGATCCTCCACAGAAATAAAGGTTTTTATACTCTTTACTTTTGTTAGATTGTCTGAAAAAAGCTGCATACCGGCTATTGCTACTACTTCCATACAAGGCTCCATCTAAAGCTTGTGTCGCCGTGGCAATTTCTGATGGATCAATATGATGCTCTGCTCTAATCATAGATGACAAATCAACATGTAACTGCCTAGAAAGTTTATTGATAATAATCGATCTATACCTATTGACCCATTCCTCTTGGTCATAACCTTTTGATGGAACATTAATCATTACAAACCAATTTTCGCATCCTACAGGTGCATCGTCTTGTTTGATTTTTGAACTAATGTGAACGTATATCGTGGGATCTTCAAAAATGCTTCCATCTGTTAATGCTTGAAACTCCGCTCGATAGTTATCGGCAAAAAATATATTATGTACATCAAGTTGATCAAATTCTGACTCAACCCCCCAATAGAAAATCAAACCTGAAGTTGATCTTTCTTGCTGCTCGTGTTGACGATACTTCCCATCATCATCTAATAAGCTCTTGTAAGTGCTTAAAACATCAGCATTACTGACCACGATATCGTAGCTTTTAGAGACTCCTGTTTGTAGCGAAACACCACTCACCTGCCGTCCCTGATGGTTAATAGTTTTCACGGGAGTATCAAAATAAAAATCAACTCCTAGGTGCATTGCTTTTTGATAGAGCACATCTGGTATACTTCTCATTCCTCTTCGTGGAAAATAAGCTCCAAAGTGTTGTTCAAAATGTGGTATCATAGACATTATACCAGAGCATTGATAGGGATCAGAGCCATTGTATGTGGCATATCGATCAAATAATTGAACTAATTTTTCATGCTTTAATGCCTTATGATTAAGATTATGCAGTGTTTTAAAAATATCCAACTTGTGGAGCTTAAAGTAGGCCTTTAGGGCATCTGCACTTATCCAAGTCCCTATTTGATGGAGGCTACGCTCTAAAAACAAACTACCTGAGATTTGATACTTTTTTGCTGCGTTTTCAAGGTAATTTTTAATGACTTTTTGATCTACTCCAAAGACCACGGATGCCTCTTCTTCAAAAGCATCTTGAGTAGCATAAGCGATAAATCGAGTATCGTCATTCCAAAAATAGTGACAGATAGACTCAAGCTTTTGGTATTCAAACTCTAAGTCTATAGCATCAGCGTTTAACTGTAATAGCTCTTCAACATAATGAGGCATGGTAAACAAGGAAGGGCCCATATCCCAACGATAGCCATTGATGGACAATTCCCTCATTTTGCCACCTTCGGAAGAAGCTGCCTCATACACATCTACCTTATATCCTGCATGAGACAATCTTATTGCCGTAGATAGCCCTGCTACCCCTGCTCCTATAATAGCTACTCGCTCATTCACATCGAATAAATACTTTAAAGCTTCCTTGGTTCACCGCATATGGAATAATAATGTATGTCTACTCCTTAGTCTATATTGTATTAGTTCATAAAGCAATTTTTCGCAACCTAAGGACTGATCTATTTGTTTACATTTAAAGTTTGGAAATCTATTCATTATTTAAAATGAGACACCATGAAAGCCGCTGAATTAGAAAAGAATATGAATGAAGATGAAATGAAATTACTCATTTCAAAATATCAACGTAGGCTTGAAAAAATCAAGAAAGGCGGCGGAGATAAAAGACTAGAAAAACAGCGATCAAAAGGTAAAATGACAGTCAGAGAGCGACTAAGCTATTTGATGGATGATATAGATAGTTGTATAGAAATCGGTGCATTTGCAGCTTATGATATGTATCAAGAGCATGGAGGATGCCCTGCAGCAGGGGTAGTAGTGGTCATAGGTGAAATAAAAGGTAAAAACTGCGTCGTCATTGCTAATGATGCTACAGTAAAGGCAGGAGCGTGGTTTCCAATGACTGGAAAGAAAAACCTAAGAGCACAAGAAATCGCCATAGAGAATAATTTACCCTTAGTCTATCTGGTAGATAGCGCGGGAGTATACCTACCCATGCAAGATGAAATTTTTCCAGACAAAGAGCATTTTGGAAGGATATTTAGAAATAATGCCGTTATTTCTAGTAAAGGAATACCTCAAATAGCTGCAATTATGGGTAGCTGTGTCGCGGGTGGTGCATATCTACCTATTATGTCAGATGAGGCGCTTATCGTAGAGGGTACTGGATCTATATTTTTAGCTGGACCTTATCTTGTCAAAGCGGCTATTGGAGAAGATGTAGATAAAGAAACACTAGGTGGTGCCACAACACAATGTGAAATATCGGGAGTGACTGACTATAAGATGCCAAACGATCAAGTTTGTCTGGATACCATCAAAAGTTTAATCGATAAGACCAGTATAAAAACAGATGCCGGGGAAATAGATAAGGTTGATGAAGTTGCTCCTATATTATCAGCTGATGAAATTTTAAAAATATACCCTAGTTCTAGTCAAAAGCCATACGATACTCGAGAGGTAATCAAACGCATCGTTGATAATTCAGAACTTACAGAATACAAAGAGGACTACGGAAAGACCATAATCTGTGGCTATGCTCGTATCAAAGGATGGGCAGTAGGTATCGTAGCAAACCAACGATTAGTTGTAAAAAATAAAAAGGGTGAAATGCAATTTGGCGGAGTGATATACTCCGATAGCGCTGATAAAGCAGCACGATTCATCATGAATTGTAACCAAAAGAAGATCCCTTTGGTCTTTTTACATGATGTAACTGGCTTTATGGTAGGTAGCAGATCGGAGCATGGTGGTATCATAAAAGATGGTGCTAAGATGGTCAATGCAGTTTCAAACAGTACCGTGCCCAAAATCAGTATTGTCATGGGGAATAGCTATGGCGCAGGGAATTATGCCATGTGTGGAAAAGCATATGATCCAAGGTTTATTGCTGCATGGCCTACCGCAAAGATAGCAGTGATGGGAGGTGCCCAAGCTGCAAAAGTCATGACTCAGATGAGCGTATCTTCTAAAAAGGCTAAAGGTGAAGAACTTAGTCAAGAGGACGAGATCAAACTATTCGATAAGATAAAATCTCAATACGATGATCAGACTACAGCCTACTATGCGGCATCTAGGCTTTGGGTAGATGCGATTATTCACCCAGCTGATACCCGTGATTTTGTAGCAAAATCAATAGAACTAGCAAATCATAAAGAAATTGAAAAATTCAACGTTGGTGTCATTCAGACTTAATAGCTTTGTAGCCACATCATAAACAAAGGCATTGAAAATAATAGCAACTACGCTTACCGGTCTCGAATCCGTATTAGCGCAAGAAATCAGAGAGTTAGGAGGTATAGACGTAGTAGAGCTCAAACGTGCTGTGTCATATACTGGTAGTAAATCTTTATTGTATAGATCCAACTTGATGCTAAGGACAGCATTGAAGGTACTTGTTCCCATGTTTTCATTCAAAGCAAAGAATGACCAAGAACTCTACGACCATATCTACGAGTATAACTGGACAGAGCATATCCCACTAGACAAAACCATCTCGATCAATGCCGTGACCAACTCGACTCTATTCACCCACTCGCAATATGCAGCTTTGAAGACCAAAGATGCGATAGTAGATAGGATAAGAGCAGATAAAAATGCTAGACCAAGCGTTGATGTAAAAAATCCAGATTTTAAATTTAACATCCACATACAAGAAGATCATGTAGATGTAAGCTTAGACAGTTCTGGTGATTCTTTACATAGGAGAGGCTATCGCAAAAAAGCAGTAGAAGCACCTCTAAATGAAGTGTTAGCAGCCGGAATGGTTTTACTCTCTGGTTGGGATCGCAGGAGACCACTACTAGACCCCATGTGCGGTTCTGGTACTATTCTGATTGAAGCTCAGCGGATGGCTAAAAATATACCGCCTCAATCTATAGATCGTAATTTCACCTTTAAAAAATGGACTGATTTTGATGCCCAACTATGGGATCGTGTTGTTGCCCAATCTCTAGACGAGCAACGTAGTCGTTCTGCATTAGTCATGGGTGGTGATCGATCGAAGCATAACCTTAGAGTAGCGGAGGTAAACATCAGAAATGCTAACCTCTCAAAATTGATCAAAGTCAAAGAAAGTGATTTCTTTCAATCAGGATCTGATCGAGATGACCTTGTCATCATCACCAATCCTCCTTACGATATTAGACTTCAGACCTTTGATATCAACCACTTTTATAGAAGACTCGGTGATACGCTAAAGCACTACTACAATAACTCAGAGACTTGGATCATCTGCGGTAATAAAGAAGCTATCAAGAATATTGGATTAAAACCAAATAAGAACTATCAGCTCATGAATGGTGCGGTACGATCAACTTTTAGCCAATATGTCATTTATAATAGTTCAAAAGAAGAGTAAATACTGTATTTTACCGCATGTCCAAAAGGCTAAAATGTTACTGTACTTTTCTAATTCTAACAGCGGCCTTATCTGTAGAAGCTCAATTGCAATACAAAAGTCTGCTAGATATAGATCATAGAATTCAAATAAGGACTCCTCTTTTTTACAATCAGAATCAAACTAATACGCCAAAACAGAATCAAAAAGGTATCGATCTTTCTGTACATACATTCAATCCTAAAGAGCTCCCCGTATTTTGTAAATTCGAATATAAAATACAACAGAAGTCAAAAGTCAATATCAGAATGCGACTTGGGTCATTAGATTATGTCAACTATCTCGAAGGTAAGTAAGCGGTTTAATTTTATTAAATTTGAGTTGCTAGACCACAAACTAAAAATTATGACATTCACAGTTGCCAAATTCATCTGCCTTTCTTTCTTATTATCTGCAATCATTGTCTCTTGCTCTAATGATGCAAATGAAGACGATACCATAAGAGGTTGTACAGATGCTTCAGCTATTAATTATAATCCCGATGCCGATGAAAGCGATGGATCATGTGCATATTCTAGGAGTCAGTACTTAGGCGACTACCTAGGGAGCATATCCTGCGACGGAGTTTTAGGAGGAATTATACAATCTGATTCTTTAGCCTTTAGCCTACTGGAAGGTTTTGATCTTGAGGATCCTACACAAGTACGTGTTGTATTTGAAAATTCTGCTTTATCTCCAGTTCCATTAACAGCTAATACGGTGGAGGATACATTATTTGTAGATCAGACTCTACAACAATTTCCTTTAGAGATACCTGCACCATTAGACACCATCATCCCTGCTGATATTACTGCACAAGGTTTTCTTCTACTCGTAGACAATGATTCTAGAGTTGAAGGTATACTCAACCTATCTGCATTAACGGATCTGAGTCCGGAGCCATTTGAAAGTTCTTGTCCGATCGAGGCCGATCGAGTACAGTAAAAATTATTATTTTAGATAGGACTATCTTAACTGTGTAATATCTTCTACGCCAGGGATTCTGGATATATTAAATCCCTCTGCATAGTCCACTTGGATACTACGCCCCATAGATTTGTTCTTTGCTTTAATAAAGTCTAAAAAGTCTTTTCCAGAGATTGGTGTTTTAGGACCAGTTTGATCTTTTTCATAAAACTGGGAGGAATAGCATAAGATACTTTCCATTTTCCGTTCTATTTGACTAGAAATATCCACCACAAAATCTGGAACTAAATTTTGATCTTGTATATAATGGTAGAGAGCCTTAGGTCGCCATTTCTCTTGTCCCGTTTCTATCTTTATAAGCCCTGCATAAAAACAACTTTCTGCCACCAACTTTGCCGCTCTACCGTGATCAGGATGTCTATCATCTAAGGCATTAGCCAGTACGATGTCTGGTTTATATTTCCGTATAGCTGATATGACTTTTATTTGATTTTCAGGAGTATTTCTCAACCATCCATCTTGCATCCCAAGATTTTCTCTTGCGATAAGCTTCAATACTTTGGAAGCTTTTTCAGATTCTTTGATCCTTAAGTCCGCACTACCTCGAGAGCCTAGCTCACCTCTCGTAAGATCGATCACTGCTACGGAGTACCCCAAATCTATATGCTTCAATATAGTACCACTACAACTCAACTCTACATCATCAGGATGTACTCCAAAGGCTAGAATATCTACTTTTTGATTATCCATATAGAATTTCTACCATCTTATCAATGCACTACCCCAAGTAAATCCGCTACCAAACGCGGCTAGGCATACAAGGTCTCCTTCTTTTACTTTTCCACTTTCCCATGCTTCACATAAAGCAATAGGCACTGATGCCGCAGTTGTATTACCATATTTCTGTATGTTATTAAATACTTGATCATCACTCAACCCGAGTCGCTTTTGTACAAATTGGGCAATCCTAAGATTAGCCTGATGGGGCACTAGCATATCAATATCCGAAGACTGCAATCCACAGGAGTCTAATGCTTCCTTGATAACCTCTGGAAATTTCACAACTGCGGTTTTGAATACAAGTTGCCCGGTCATATTGGGGTAAATGAGATCATCATCTATCATCTTCTGGGTTACAAAAATACTTTTGAAGGTTGGGTCCTCTGGATAACCAAACTTCTCTTTACCTAAATGATATCCACCATGTGATCCGGGATTGATCATGGCCAGTTCCTCTGCATGAGTACCGTTAGAGTGTAGTTTTGTGGTCAATACACCTTGTGTATTATCTTCTGTGGGTTGTAATACAACCGCACCAGCTCCATCACCAAAGATCACTGAAACTCCTCTACCCTTGGTACTGAAGTCAAGCCCCATACTATGCATCTCAGCACCGACCAGAAGTACGTTTTTATACATTCCAGTCTTCACAAACTGATCTGCTACAGATAAACCATATAGGAATCCAGAACATTGATTCCTGATATCCAAAGCACCCACTTCTTGATCAGTTATACCTAGTTCTCTCTGCATGAGCACTCCACCTCCAGGAAAATAATAGTCGGCGCTCAAAGTGGCGAAAATGATAAAATCTACATCTTGCGGGGTTATTCCGGCTCTTTCTATGGCAATACGAGCCGCTTTTGCTCCCATCGTAGAGCTTGTTTCTTCGTGCTTTTCAGCAAACCTTCTCTCTTCGATCCCCGTTCGTTCTTTAATCCACTCATCGGAGGTATCCATGTACTGTGATAGCTCATCGTTGGTTACGACACGTTCAGGCACATAATGTCCGATACCTGCTATTTTAGAATTGAACATATATAGTTTTGTTTGACTAGTTGATTAATGACATTTATATGATATAGTTTCTAAGACTACTTACATTTTGTTCTGCAATATATGAATTAAGTACTGAGCTTGGCAAAATCAATTTTCGATCAAATATTATCACACAGAAATAGCTTCGGGGCTTTGGCCAACTAGAGTTTCTAGAATTTCGTTTTTAAACTTATCGATTGCTGCCCGTTTAGCATCTGTGAGTGGATAACTGATATGATCTGTAAAGTATCGCTTTAAATCAACAGAAGGAAACTGATGGTCATATCTATCGATTATAGCAGACATATTATCAAGACTACTATGAAAAAGAGCATTTAGCGATTCGATAATCGATTGTTCTACGTGATCCTTGGCAATCCAAATTGCAAAAGCAAATGGCAAATCATTCAACTTTTTCCACTCTAAGCCCAAATCGTAAACGTGGTCATACTTCATTTCATTAGTAAAGACTTTATCTCCTATCATCAACTTTGCCTCCCCTTGTATTAATGGTAAATCCTTGACCTCAGCATCGATAAATTTGGGCTCAATATCCCAATGTTTTT
>JAHDGW010000381.1 GCA_020631635.1 Saprospiraceae bacterium | reverse complement strand
TCTGGTCTAGACTACCGATCCTATAAGTAGTCGGTCGAGAAATCTCTCCTCTCTTCCAGAATGACAAAGCTTGATCATTTGTTTGATATATAAATCTTCTTTGATACTATGAGCAAGTGGTACATCTTTGGCTACCATAATATCATAGACCATCTTGAAATGTTCGAGTTCCTCGATACCCGTATCGATCAGCTCAGGCAGTATTTCTGTGCGATCAGGATACTTAGCCACCATACTCATAGCCATGGCAGATGCTTTACGTTCGCAGTCGGCATGATCTTGCAAAAATGCAGGAAAATCAGCTAATACAGCTTTGATCCATTCGGGTTTACTTTTCGACTTGATATCAAGATTTAACTTCATGATACTAAGATAAGCCCCTCGTACCATATTGAAGTGTAATAAAAACAAATTGTTAATTTCATATGCAATCCCCTTATACAATTTGAGTTATTAGAATGACGGATAAGATATTATCAATAATTATTTCAAGAATGACCTCGTCGAAGCGAGTCAAGGTAAAAAAGTAACCATATCCCCAAGCTATAGCGTTCCGAATTATCGAAATTTGAACGATGACATTGGAAAAATGATAAAGTACATTGCCGTCATTTGAATATTCAAATTATAAACAACCTTTCATTCACCAAAGGAGGACATATTTTTAAAAAAAGCTTGATCTTGAAAATCCAGGAATTAGATCTCTGGATAACACTTAAAATGCCATTGTCAGAAGATATAAATCAGTGCATATGCTATTCTGGATGATTTAAAATATGGGAAGAAAATTCATATTATAAAAAATTGTAATATTTAGGCATACTCTTTGTACTAGCATAGATATCTCTAAGGGTTCTGAGATATAAATGAAGTATGCGATGAATTATTTATCATCTATCAGCGTAGTTTTTTTTCTAGCAATTTTTGTAGGTGTACCGCCTCAGAAAATAAAGAAATCGTATAAAATTCCAAAGCGTGATCGCATCGAGTATGCCGCTGCACAAGAGTATATCATGACAGTTGATCCAAAGCTGGGTCGAATTCCTAAAGATAGATTGATCGAGGCATATGATGATTTAAATACTCAAAAGCTTAGGAAAAATGCTAATATTAATAACCTTCTTTGGAAAGAAAGAGGCCCAGATAATGTAGGGGGTAGAGTAAGAGCAGCACTTTTTGATCTGTCAGATCCCTCTGGTAAGAGCGTATTTGCTGCGGGTATATCTGGAGGACTGTGGAAAACTGAAAATATACAATCCAATGATCCAAATTGGACTTCACTAAACGATTTTTTCTCGAGTATGGCTATCTCGGCTATTGCGCAAGATCCTAGTAATCATCAAAGGATGTATTTTGGTACAGGAGAAGGATATTTCGAACATGACGCTTCACCAGGTATGGGGCTATGGCGTAGTACCGATGGCGGAGACTCATGGTTTCATTTGGCAAGTACTTCGCAGTTTGATTTTATTCAAGATATAGAGGTTATTGCCAATGGTGTTATTCTAATTTCCACTAAAAAAGGTCTTTACAGAAGTCAAAACTTTGGAAGTACTTGGGTCAAAGTATTAGGAATATCAAAAGGAGCTTCTGTGAACGAGGCCAACAGAATAGTACAGGCAACGAATGGCGATATTTTTGTCTCTATGGGTATTTATAACCAGGGAGGAATATATAAGTCTTCGGATCTAGGAATCTCGTGGACAAGATTAGTAAGTGGCTTACCTACTCAGGGATATGAGCGTATAGAAATAGCGATGTCACCAGCTAGCGATCAAGTGGTGTATGCGCTTTATCAATCAGCAGTTGATGGTTCTTGCTTGGGGCTTTATAAATCTATTAATGGTGGGCTATCATGGACCTCCTCCGCTCTGCCAAGCGCTATTGGGCTAAGTAACTTTGCTCGTAATCAAGCATGGTACAACTTGAGTATAGCCGTAGATCCTAACAACGAAAACGTCGTGATATTAGGAGGTATTGATTTATTCAAATCAATCAATGGGGCAAATAGCTGGACTCAGATCAGTCACTGGGGAGGACTTATGGGTAAACAGCTCGTGCATGCTGATCAGCATCTGATTATGTATGCTCCTGAAAGCTCTCATAATATTTTATTTGGTAATGATGGTGGTATTTGGTATTCCGAAAACGGAACCCAAAATATACCTGATATTTTTGCTAAAAACAAAGGGTTAAACATCACTCAGTTTTATGCAGCAGCAGCACATCCTAGTGCGGGGTCTAATTATTTTCTGGCGGGAGCTCAGGACAATGGTACCCAACAGTTTACATCAGAAGGTGTCAACTCGACCAATGAAGCAAGTGGAGGAGATGGTGCTTATTGTTTTATAGATTCAGAA
>JAHDGW010000380.1 GCA_020631635.1 Saprospiraceae bacterium | reverse complement strand
CCATCGCTGACTCCTTATCATTTTTCATAATAAAATGCTGGATGGAGTTAAGACAGTTGAATATAAAATGAGGATTCATTTGGGCTGCAAGAGCTGATTTTTCAAGGTCGCGCATTTCTTTTTCGATGCTTGCCTTTGACTCTATTCTTTTGATGCGATTACGATATATGAAATACGCTAAAGCAAATAAAATCAACAAGACCATTGCTCTTGTACTCCACCATTGATACCAAGGTGGGGATATAGAAAATTGGACTAAGGTGCTATCGCTCCATTCATCATTTTTATTCTGAGATTGTAGCTCTATTTGATATGCTCTAGGTGATAATTCTACTAACTGTAGACTAGTTTTTTGGGTTTCTGTCCACTTACTATCGTTGATATTATAGCGATACTTGATATCTCCTGATAAGTCAAAATCAATGGTTTTGTATTGGATATCCAGTGTATTGTCAGAATAGTCAAGTTGACCGATATTGGTTATGTTGACATAACTACTATCTCTGGTAATGATTTTTTCTATCAAAGGAAGTGTTCTAGGAGCTTGGGAGAGCTCATACATATTTACGCTAGCTAAACCTTTGCCTGTAGCAATATATAGTGTATCACCATAGTACTCGGTATCAAAGACTTCATTAGAGGGTAGACCATGTGCTGTAGTATAGCTGCGGATGTCATATCCCGTATCTGTTGGTGTCATGATACTCAGACCAGAATAAGTAGACACATAGATCTGACCATTATAATTATTAATGCTGATTTCTTCTATATTATTACTTATGAGACCATCGCCGCTAGTATATTGTTGTAATTGATCTTGGCTATCCCAGATCAAAACACCTGCTCCTTGAGTGCCTATCACATAGGAGTCATCTTTTTTTCTGATGGTATTTACCCTCTGAGAAAAAATAGGAAATAAAGTATCGAGTTGGTAGTATTGATTGTTTTTTAAGAGATATAATCCTGTCGTAGTTCCTAGCAAGTATTGATCTTGTTGATACTTGCTTGCCGTTATTATCCGAATACTTCGATTGAAAGCACTTAATTCGGTATTGTATTGTTCTTTAGCAGAAGGCAGAGAATATGATACTAACCCATTTGGAGAAAATAACAGAAGCTCATCATTGAACTCATATGTAATCCTGTTGGAATTTGACGAAATATTAATGTGTTTATTCCGATCCGTTCTGTAAAGCCATTTCAATTCTTCATTTTCTTTATAAATTGAGCTGTTGATACCACCTAAAGCAAAGGCATCTTGATTTCCAATATGTACAAGGTCTGTGATCTCTGATTCACTAGACATCCTAGTATTGATTTTCCCACTAGCTAAATTGTAAGATGAAAGTGTACGATCATTGCTAATAAAGTATAATTCACCATCTGCTGAAATCTCAACATCACTAATTTTTTGAAGCTTCTTTTGTCCAAGAGGAATAGTCTTAATGAATTGGTTTCGTAAAATAAACATACCGTCTTCCAATGTACTAACCCACATAGTACCATCATCGCTTAAATGAATAGACGATACGGAAAAACCTGTAAGTATATTTTGATACACATCGTTTTTAAAATCTTCAATAGAATCAAAATACTTGACCCCAACTTTATTTATCTGAGCTGTGTAAAAACCACCATTAGGTAAAGTCCTGATATCATTAATAAATTGCCCAGGTTTAATAAAAGAGAAAGAGTCACCAGAAAGAATGCTGTTATTACCATATGACGAAGTAAGTATATTTGTTGAATTTAAGATAAAAGCATTGTGCCCCCTTGTTCTCTGCCAATTTTTATTTATTGGAATGGTTATTAAATTCCCTCGATATGAGATATTTGGCTGTTCGATAATATCACCCTTATTTAATATGATATAAGAATTTGAAAAAGGCTTTAGAAAATTATCAGAATCATAACTATCCACTGATTGTAACAGGTAATTATCTACCTGTTGAAGCATATAGCCTTGGTACGGATTGTCGGAGTATATTAATTCAGTATCTCCATTTGGAGCTATTTTAGTTGCATTATTACCAGAGTAGTTTACATAAAGATTGTAGTCCTTATCGATAATAATATTCTGAATTATTGAACTCTCTTTTCCATAGTCCTGTACAACATCATTATACTTATAAGTTATGATTTTATCCTTCGACTGCTCATACCGATAGATGTTTTTGCTGATTGTATTGATCCAAATATTATCATTTCTATCTAAGAATAGATTGAGGCAAGAAATATCCGCTAGACCGTCCGCAACGCCATAATTTCTAAAAGAGTATCCGTCATACCTTACCAGACCACGATCAGTGGCTATCCAAACATATCCTTTGCTATCTTGTACGATGTCGTGACATTCATTACTTGGTAGTCCATCATC
>JAHDGW010000379.1 GCA_020631635.1 Saprospiraceae bacterium | reverse complement strand
CAAATTCATACGGGCGTTTAGGTAATCCAGAGGTATGATTTAGTAAATGCTCTATCGTGAGGTGCTCAAGCTTGGCATTATAAAATTTTTCTGGAATGAAATCTTGGACTTTGCTAGTCAGTAGAAACTCTCCTTCTTGTATCAATTCTCCTATAAGTAGAGAAGTAAATACCTTGGTAAGACTGCCTAGTTCGAATAAACTATGTTCATCAAGCTCATTTTGCGCTTGACCGAATGCCCTAAAATAGGTGCTATCTTGATCCAGTATACCGATGATAAATCCTGGATGTTCTTTTATATTTAGATTAGTTTCGTATTTAATTAGCTTATCCACCTCATCCCTTAGCGCATCTTGCTGAGCAGATACATGCTGGCTAAAGCATGATAATGCCAAGATCATAAGACCCGAAACATATAGATGGGTGTTATAGAAATGGTATTTAAATATCGATAGTATCAAGATTGTCTTCAATTATCCTAAATTTAGCTAAACTATTTCAAGAACTATTCCGCAACCATGATAAAAACCTAAAATATGGCTTCTTTAAAAGTTAAATTTCCAAATGATCTAGGATATCAGCTGTCAGGAGTCATAGAACTTCCTGTTGATCAGTCGCCCTTGGCGTATGCCGTTTTTGCACATGCTTTTACCGGAAATAAGAGTTTTGCTGCTACTAGAAATATTACAAAAGCTTTAATCAGAGAAGGTTATGGCGTTTTACGCTTTGACCTTACTGGATTAGGACAATCAGAGGGAGATTTTTCTGATACCAACTTTACCACTGGTGTAAATGATATTAAATCTGCTGTACATTTTTTAGAAACAAAGTATGAGCACCCTAAAATTTTAGTCGGGCATTCGCTCGGTGGAGCTATGGCACTTAAGGCAGCATATGAGCTTGATACAATCAAAGCGGTGGCAACCGTAGGTACACCATCAGAGCCAAGCCATGTAACTCACCTCTTAGGATGTAGTATCGATGATATCACGAAAACTGGAAAGGCCGAGGTGGATATCGCAGGACGAAATTTTACTATAAAACAGCAATTTTTAGATGATCTGGAGTCGGTAGATCTCAAGGTTTCTATTAAAAAATTGAGAAAGGGACTCCTAGTACTACACTCACCTCAGGATCGAGTGGTGGAGATCGAAAATGCAGCAGAAATATATCATAGTGCTCATCACCCTAAAAGTTTTGTGACTTTGGACGGGGCTGATCATATGCTTACATCCAAGGCAGATGGTCTATATGCGGGAGATGTTATTGCATCTTGGGCAAGGAGATATATTGATATTCCAGAACAAAAAAAATTAAAAACCAATATGAAGGTCGTAGCCGAGCAAGAGGGAGAAGGCTATACTACGGAAATACTTGCTGACGAGCATCGATTCACTGCAGACGAACCCTCTGACTTAGGAGGTAATGATTACGGACCATCTCCGTATGAATTGTTGAATGCATCTCTAGGAGCATGTACGGCCATGACATTGAAAATGTATGCACGACGAAAAAAATGGCCATTAGAAACCGTACGAGTACACCTCAATTATGATAAAAAACACTTAGATGATGCTAGTGATTATGGTAATCAAGGGAGTAAGATTGACTTTTTTGAACGTAGTATCGAAGTCGTAGGTGATCTCGATGAGTCGCAAATAGCGAGACTACTAGAGATTGCTGATAAGTGTCCCGTGCACAAAACACTTTCTACACCTAATCATTTCAAAACTTATATGAAAAAGGTGTCGAGTTAACTGAAGGGTGAAAAAGTGCAAAATCTTTCGCTTATACGTTGTTGTGTATCATCAATGAAGAAAGGCAGATAACTTGGCTACAGGTCAGTTAAATAGCTTAGTATGCTACCGCCGATTTAGTAAATACAATGTTGGTGAATGTTTCATTGTAAAAATGAATAAGAACCTATTATTGTCTTAGTGGAGAAATCCTACGCTAACCGAATTATCTCAAGAGGATATTGTAGGTAAGAGATAATAATCTTGAGTCTAAACTCTATGCTTTTGCAATCAGCAAAAGTGCTGAAAACGGGGGTAAATGGAATAAATTTATCAGAAATTGATTTTTTAGCATGGTATTTGTTAGGTATAAAACATATTATATTTTATTGTAATATGAAAACACCCACAATGAATTCAATAAAATTAACAACGCTTCTGTTGCTACTATTGGGCCTAGCCTCGTGTAGCCAATATGAAGTAAGTAGGAGCGACCTCGATGACCAACTAATGACCCGATTAATAGATCAAGGAGGATCTTTGAGTTATTTTATTCAACCAGATAGTGACGACTATTCTAATATCCCTAATGATCCTAAAAATCCGATTACTGCTGATAAAGTAGAGTTAGGTAAAATGCTGTTTCATGAAG
>JAHDGW010000378.1 GCA_020631635.1 Saprospiraceae bacterium | reverse complement strand
GTGACAATCGCTCTAAATATGAGCTTTGGTAATTGATATCTATGCTTAGGACAAAAATGCCATAATCCCTTTGCTGGGTTTTTACAACGTGCACATAAAGTAGTTCTACCTAGACATTTCATTTTTTCTTTCTTTGTAACCAACTCCATTGTACTAGGAAATTTCTACCCAAAACTTCCGAACTTATTTCGATCATAAAAATTAACCCACAACTTTCTGGAATGAAACATTCCCATTGCTTTTGGAAATGCGACAATTCTTTGTGCCCTAAAAATAAGTAGTTTTATAAATAAGACATTAGTCATAGACTACACCATATTATGATACACCTCTTGCACATCATCGTCCTCTTCTAGCTTTTCTAAAAGTTTCTCCACATCCTTAGTCTGCTCTTCGTCTAGCTTTTTAGTAGTCTGCGGTATGTGCTCAAAACCCGAACTGATGATTTCTATACCATTACCTTCGATGGCGGATTGTAAGTTTCCGTAGTCGGCAAATGCGCCGTATACCATGATGCCGTCCTCATCTTCAAATATTTCTTCTAGGCCGTGATCGATGTATTCAAATTCAAATTCTTCGAGGTCGATGCCCTCTTTAGGTATTTTGAAGTGGCACTTATGATCAAACATAAAGGATACAGATCCTGATGTAGCCAGGTTACCATTCGTTTTATTGAAGTAACTCCTTACATTGGCCACAGTACGTTGGTTATTATCTGTTGCCGTCTCCACTAGTACGGCGATACCGTGAGGGGCATATCCCTCAAAGGTAACCTCCTTATAATCTGCGGTATCTTTATCTGTAGCCTTTTTGATGGCACGTTCTACATTATCTTTGGGCATATTGGCTGCCCGGCAATTTTGGATCACTGCTCGGAGTTTGGAGTTACTCTCTGGGTCAGGACCACCCTCTTTGATCGCAATGACTATATCTTTCCCCAATCGACTAAATACTTTGGCCATTTTTGACCATCGTTTCATCTTTCTTTCCTTTCTAAATTCAAATGCACGTCCCATAGTGGATAATTGTCTGAGCTACAAATGTATAAATTATGTGAAAAATGTAAAAGAGGCGCCTCTCATCATCTTTCTATTAGACAATATGTCTAATCGGAGTACTACTTCAATGCCATAATGACCGCCAGCAAAACTGGTACATAATTAGCAGATAAAGGGTTAGAAATAAATTAAATTTCCGAAAGCATAGATTGAGTCTTATCTAAATACTTGATCTTTGCAGCCTCTTAGAGATAGAATTAAGACATATGTTAGGATTTATAAAGAAAATGTTTGGTACTAAGTACGATAGAGATGTAAAACTATACTCTCCTATCGTAGACCAAATCAATGAATATTACGAGTCATACGATAGCCTCTCTGATGATGAACTCCGTCATAAGACAACGGAATTTCGAGCTCGGATTGCTGATCATCTGAAAGGTATAGACGATGATATCGCGGCTGCAAAAAAAGAAGCCGCAGAAGAAGAGGACCTTTTTAGAAAAGAAGATCTGTTTGATGAGGTAGATAAGCTTGTCAAAGACCGAGATAAGCACCTAGAAGAAATACTTAAAGAGCTATTACCAGAAGCATTTGCTGTAGTAAAGCAGACGGCTAAGCGTTTTTCTCATAATGAAACGATCACAGTCACCGCGACGGATCATGATAGAGACTTTGCACCCAAAAGTGATTTTTTAGAGATTGTAGGTGATCAGGCTGTATGGAAAAACTCATGGGTGGCTGCAGGAGGTGATATCACCTGGAATATGATACACTATGATGTACAGTTGATTGGTGGTCAGGTATTGCATGATGGTAAAATTGCGGAGATGCAGACAGGAGAGGGTAAGACACTAGTCGCCACTCTGCCCGCATACCTCAATGGATTGACAGGAGAAGGTGTCCATGTGGTCACAGTCAATAACTACCTAGCCAAAAGGGATTGCGAGTGGGTAGGCCCGATATTCAAGTTTCTATTCTTGACCATAGATTGCATCGATAACTATAAGCCTCACTCACCAGGCAGAGAAGCAGCATACAATTGTGATATCACTTACGGTACCACTAGTGAATTTGGTTTTGATTATCTGAGAGACAACATGGTACGATCTCTAGATGAGAAAGTACAAAAGAAATATCACTATGCCATGGTCGATGAGGTCGATTCGGTATTGGTTGATGATGCCCGTACACCATTGATTATATCAGGCCCAGTACCTGAAGGAAGCGAAGAACAAGAGTATAATGTACTCAAACCTAAAGTGGAGAAAGTCATTGTTGCACAGAAGAAGTTGGCAACAGAGTATTTAGCTCAGGCTAAAAAGCTTTTTAAAGAAGGTAATACAGGATATGACGAAGGTGATACCGGTATGGCTCTGCTCCGAGCATATCGAGCGATGCCAAAGTATAGACCGCTAATTAAAT